>JAHEAS010000770.1 GCA_024642645.1 Saprospirales bacterium
CACCCGGCTGGTGAAGTCGGCGAGGCTGCGGAAGAGGCCGCCCCTTGCTCGCTCGGCTACTACCTTTGCCGCCGTCGTTCGCTCCAGCCCTTGCAGGTGAACAAATCCAATGTAAATCGCTGACTGTGAAATGGTTGTGAGATATTGGCTGTGGTTCACGCAGGGCGCATGGATGTTGGCTCCGGCCATGCGGGCCTCGTGGAAGTAGTACTCCGTGCGGTAAAACCCGCCGAAATTGTTGATGACCGCCACCATGAATTCCAGCGGGAAATAGGTCTTCAGGTACAGGCTCTGGAAGCTCTCCACGGCGTAGCTCGCCGAGTGCGCCTTACAGAACGAGTACCCGGCAAAGCTTTCCACCTGCCGCCAAACCTCCTGTGCCAGCGCTTCCGGATGGCCGAGGCTGCGGCAGTTGTCGTCGTACTTTTTGCGAAGCACCTCAAACTTGTCTCCCTGCCGCTTCTTGCCCGACATCAGCCGGCGCAGCATGTCCGCCTCGCCGAGGTCCAGCCCGGCGAAATGGTGTACGATTTTCATCACGTCTTCTTGATAGACCATCACGCCGTAGGTCTCGCCGAGGTGTTCTTTGAATACGGGGTGCAGGTATTCGATTTCGGATTTGGGATTGCGGATTGCGGATTGGGGGGCCTGCCCCGATGCTTCAATCCGCAATCCGCAATCCGTACTCCGAAATCGCTTGATGTATTCCTTCATCATGCCCGACTTCGCCACGCCCGGTCGGATGATGCTGCTGGCCGCCACGAGGTGCACGTAATCGTCGCAGCGGAGCTTCTTCAGCAGGCCCCGCATGGCCGGGCTTTCGATGTAAAAACAGCCGATGCAGTGGCCGTTTCGCAGTTGCGCCCGCACCTGTTCGTCCTGTTTCAGCTTCGCAACATCGTGGACGTCCACCGATTTCCCTTGGTTCATTTTCACCAAATCCACGGCGTCCTTGATGTGGCCGAGGCCCCGTTGCGACAGCAC
Source organism: Saprospirales bacterium (assembly GCA_024642645.1). Taxonomy (GTDB): domain Bacteria; phylum Bacteroidota; class Bacteroidia; order Chitinophagales; family Saprospiraceae; genus UBA6168. The sequence continues at coordinate 985 of JAHEAS010000770.1, forward strand.
ATCGAACTTGTGGAAGCCCAAGTCCTCGGCATGGTGCATGTCGAAATGGCTGACGGGGAAGCCCTTCGGCATCATCTGGAGGGCGGTGTGGTAAAAAATGGGCCGCTCGGAAACCAGCACGCCCCCGGCATGGATGGAGAGGTGGTTGGGGAAGCCCTGGAGGAGGCGAGCGAACTTCAGGATTTCGGATTTCGGATTTCGAATTTCGGATTGGGGGCCGGGGTTGGCTGGGAGGTTTTTGGGTGTTGGGGTTGCAGCCTCTTGCTGGTCGTTTTTCGCAGGTTTTTGGGCTTCGCTTTGCCCTGAATCCGGATTCCGCAATCCAAAATCCGCAATCGGTCGCCAGTATTTGATGTCTTCCGTCCCGGTTGCTTTCAGGATTTCATCGGCAAAATTGTCAATTTCTTCCTTCGGCAAACCGTACACCTTGCCCACCTCCCGGATGGCGGCGTTGAACTGGAAAGTGCTGTAGGTGGCGAGCAGGGCGGTATGCTCCCGGCCGTAGCGCTTGAAGATGTAGTCGGTCACGTCGTCCCGCTCGTCCCAAGAGAAGTCAATGTCGAAATCGGGCGGCGAGGGGCGGTGGCGGTTGATGAAGCGCTCGAAGTAGAGGTCGAGTTCCAGCGGGTCCACGTCGGTGATGCCGAGGCAGTAGGCCACCAGCGAATTGGCGCCGCTGCCCCGCCCAATGTGGTGATAACCAGCGTTTCGGGCATAGCGAATGATGTCCCAAGTGATGAGGAAATAGGCGGCGAAGTCCATTTCACGAATTAATTCAAGCTCTTTTGAGAGCCTCCCCCCAGCTGGCCCCCTCCCAGCCTCCCCCCAATGGGGAGGAGTTGGTGCCGTGGTTAATTTGTGAAGTTCCGAGGCTTCACTCCCTCCCCTTGGGGGAGGGCCGGGGTGGGGCCAACGCCTTTTGTAACCCTCCTTTGCCAGTTTCTCCAGCAACTTCATGTCACCTTCCTTGCTACCCGTGAAGTTTTGGCGGTTCACTTGCAGTCCCGTTTCGAGGTGGGCAGGCTCGCAGCCGTCCACCAGCTGACGGGTGTTTTCGATGATTTTTGGGTAGATTTTGTAGAAGTTTTCCAGCGTGTCGGGTGGGGTGGGGAGTTCGGTTTTTTTCGCCGTGTCGGTGGGGGTGAGCTTGCTCAGAATTGTGTTCAAATCAATGGCCCGCAGCAAGCGGTGCAGCTCGTAACCATCGGTATCGAGGAAGGTTATTGGATTGAAAATCAGCAACTTGTGCGGGTATTTCCTGACCTCAGAAGTGAAAAGCCCATGCACGTGCTCCGGCCGGATGCCCAAAAACTCGTGCTCCTTGAACTGCTCGATGGGCTTCACCAACCTGTCGTAGATAATGATGAATGGGGTCCCCTTCGGGGATGACAATGCTGAGTGGTCGAAAACATCCGGCAAAGACTTGCCATCAAGCGAGTGGTCGCTGAGGTATTTGTTCAACTCGTAAAAACCCTCGGCGTTGCGGGCGATACCCGTGTACAGTCGTTGCCCATCCCGAAAAA
>JAHEAS010000771.1 GCA_024642645.1 Saprospirales bacterium
AATTGATGGATTTTCTTGTTGGGTGTCATGTCACCTCACTTATAGTGGAGGGTGGCGCTGATACTCTAAACCGATTTTTAGAGATTAACCTTTGGGATGAGGCTGTGATTTTCACAACGCCTCTTCGCCTTGGCAAGGGAATTCTGGCGCCAACTCCCTTTGGCAAGCATTTGATGAGTTACCAAATGGGCAGTGACGCTTTAACAATACTTAGGAATGACCGGCAAGGCCGTTAAACTTTGTTTAAAGTGTGCTTTCTACACCATTCTTAATGTCTCCAAACTGTTTCATAGCCATAATTTTGCAGCACTAAAGAAAATATTATCATGAAGAAAGCATTGTTTGGACTTGGTTCATTGTTGTTACTCACAGTGGTGTTCGCCTTTAATAAAACAACATTTCACGGTAATCCTTTAAAGAAGGAATCCATCAACTGGATTACATGGGAGGAAATGATGGAAAAATCGAAAACTCAGCCAAAGAAAGTCGTCGTAGATGTTTACACCGATTGGTGTGGCTGGTGCAAGCGAATGGATGCAACCACATTTAGTGATGCCTGCCTTGCTAAATACATCAACGATACGTATTACGCCGTGAAGTTCGATGCAGAGCAAAAACAAGATATTGTATTCAAAGACAAAACCTACAAATTTGTCAAGAATGGAAGACGTGGTTACCATGAGTTGGCAGCTGAAATTACCCGAGGTCAACTAAGCTTTCCAACAGTTGTATTCTTGGATGAAAAAATTGATGTCATTCAGTCGATTCCTGGCTATCGAGACACAAAGGAGTTTGAGACAATTGCCACTTATTTTGGCCGCAACGAGCACTTGAAAACACCTTGGGAAACTTATCAGAAGACTTATAAGCCGATACAGAATTGAATTGTCAGAAAAAAATAGAAAGGCCTGTTGGTGTGATGCCAGCAGGCCTTTCTATTTTGCATCCATTCTGAATTTCACCATTATGTCACAGAGCCTATTCGAGTTCAACGAGTTTATTAGAAGGGTGATAGCCCTCAACCTCCCAGAGCCACTTTGGATTCGAGCGGAGTTGTCCGATGTGAAGACATCGAAAGGGCATTATTATCTGGATTTGGTGCAGAAGAAGGAGGATAGTGAAGAAATTATCGCCCAAGCCCAAGCTGTCATTTGGTCAAAAAAATATCGGGCACTGCAAAAAAAGCTGGGTCAAGACTTTGAAAGGCTCCTGCAGCCTGGCATCGAAATTTTGTTTTCGGTAAAAGCTGAATTTCACGAACGCTTTGGGTTGAAATTAATGGTGGAAGATGTAGACCCTGCCTATACACTTGGGAAACTAGAAATGCAGCGGAGGGAAACCATCAGAGAGTTGCAAACCTTGGATTTGTTGCAAAAAAATGGCCGACTAGACCTGCCGCCAGTTTTGCAGCGTATTGCCGTACTAAGTTCCGAGAAGGCTGCTGGTTATCAGGATTTCATGAAGCACCTTTCCAGTAATTCATTTGGCTATCAATTTAGTTTAAGCTTTTTTCCGGTAGCGGTGCAAGGAATGATGGTGGAAAAAGAGGCCATCTCGCAGTTAGAAAACCTTGCTCAGAGGAAAGGAGAATTTGATGTGGTTGTCTTAATTCGGGGTGGGGGAGCGAGGCTTGACCTTGCAGCTTTTGACAGCTTTTTATTGGCAAAAACCTTGGCAAATACGCCATTGCCTATCCTTACGGGAATTGGCCACGATGTGAACGAAACCGTTGCTGACCTTGTGGCGCACACTTCGTTAAAAACTCCAACAGCAGTCGCAGATTTTATTTTGCATCGCAACCTCGGCTTTGAGTCGCAAATGATAAACTTAGGCTTGGAAGCAAAAAATATGGTGATACAACTACTTCATCAAAAGACAACATCACTGCAATATTTAACACAACTAATTGATTATCAAGTCAATAACATTTTTAAGCAGCAAGTACAGATGCTTGATTATATTGGGAAAGAAGTGCCAAGTATATTGAAGAATCGATTTGTAGTAGCACATAACAAACTTGATAGTTATGATAAATTAGTTCAATTGCTTGGCCCAGATGTGGCTTTTCGGAGAGGGTTTGCTTTAATTTTTAAGCGAGGCAAGCAAGTCAGCAATGCTGCGCAGTTGATTTTAGAGGATGAGGTGGATGTACAATTGAGCACAGGAAGATTTCAGGCAACTGTAACGAAAATATCATAACTTATCTTAGCAATGGCAAAACAACAATTTAAACTCACCTACGAATCGGCGTTGCAAGAACTGCAAGAAATCGTCTCCAATCTGCAGGAAGCTGCCGTTAGTATTGATGACCTATCTGAAAAGGTAACTCGGGCTTCCGAACTGCTGAAGTTTTGTCGGGAAAAACTGAGGGAAACTGAGGAGAAAGTGCAAGGGCTTTCCTTTTGATGAGAACGCTGTACTTTTTCCTGCCTGTTGATTTCCATCGTGTTGTGCTTTGCGTGTAGACACATAGCCGGACGTGACCCCCCTGGTTATAATTTATAT
>JAHEAS010000772.1:0-650 GCA_024642645.1 Saprospirales bacterium
CCGACAGTCCTTGCAGGAAGTCAGTGCTCGGCTCATTGATGCCGCCAATACCTTGGATTCCCTCGATGACGACCGCGGTTACGTTGCCTTTCGAGAGCGATTTTTCGACGGCTTCCAGGTCTTCAAAAGTCAGGTATTCCACCTCGAAACCTTGGTTGATGGGTGCTTGGATACCTGAGTCGTGGGTGATGTTCACGGCAGCGGCGGTGCGGCCGTGGAAGCCTTTTCCGAAGGCGACGACCTTGGTGCGGCCATTTTGGAACGACGCCAATTTCAGTGCATTTTCGATGGCTTCCGCACCGCTGTTCACCATAAACAGTTGATAGTCAGGGTATCCCGATAGCTCGCCGAGCTTCGTTGCCAGGGCCTCCCGCAGTTCGTTTTCGACGAAATTGGAGTAGAAGGCGATTTTGTCCATCTGGTCTTTCACCCGCTTCAAAAAATGCGGATGCGAGTGCCCAATGGAAACGACGGCGTGGCCCCCATAAAAATCGAGGTAGCGCCTGCCGTGCTGGTCATAGACATGGCAGCCGTGGCTGCGCTGGATGTCGATGGGGAAGAGGGGATAAACGTCGAAGGGTGTCATGTGAAATTAGGAAATTAGGAAAATTGGAAATTAAGAAATTGGGTTGGCGTGAGGCCTAATTTCC
>JAHEAS010000772.1:660-2505 GCA_024642645.1 Saprospirales bacterium
TTGATGAAGTTGATAAGAGCCGGAATCAACCCCTATCAATTTCATCAACGTTTATCAACCCAGTTAAAACGCGGTGGCTTTTAGTTGTAGCCCTGTGGTCTCCGGTAGGCCGCAAAGCAGGTTCATGTTTTGCACGGCTTGGCCGGATGCACCTTTTAGCAAGTTGTCCAAAATGCTGATTATTAGAATTTTATCACCATGTTTTTCCAGAAAAACAAGGCATTTATTGGTATTTACTACTTGTTTGAGCGAGGGATTTTCGTTCACTATCTTGGTAAATGGAGCATCATTGTAAAATGTTCGGTACAGGTCTTTGAGTCGGTTTTCCGATTCGTCGCTCTGGGTGTAGGCGCTGGCGAAAATGCCCCTCGTGAAATCGCCCCGAACCGGTAGGAAGTTAATGCTTTTCTCAAAACCCGGCTGCAATTGGCGCAAGCTCTGTCCGATTTCCCCAAGGTGCTGGTGGCCAAATGGCTTGTAAATACTCAGGTTGTTGCTCCGCCAACTGAAATGCGTGGTGTCCGTTGGCTGCTGCCCAGCTCCGGTGGAGCCAGTGATGGCGTGGATGTGCACCTCATTTTTCAAAAGCCCTTCGGAAGCCAGCGGCAGGAGTGCCAGTTGTATCGCCGTTGCAAAGCAACCGGGGTTCGCTATTTTTTGTGCTTCGCAAATGGCCGTTCGGTTCAGTTCTGGCAGTCCGTAAACGAAGTCATTTCCGGGGCGTTTTAGCCTAAAATCGTGGCTTAAGTCAATGATTTTCAGTTTGTTCGAGAAGCTGTTTTCTTTCAAAAATGCCTCCGATGCGCCATGTCCAGAACAGAGAAACAGCACATCCGGCTCGGCGGGAATGTCGGCACAGAAACGCAGGTCGGTGTCGCCCACGAGGTCGTCGTGCACGCTTGCCACGGGCTTTCCTGCCGAGCTGCGGCTTTGCACGAAGGCGATTTCCGCCGCCGGATGGTGGAGCAGGATGCGGATGAGTTCCCCCGCTGTGTAGCCTGCGCCGCCGATGATGCCTACCTTTAACATGGTTGATAAAGTTTATCAGGTTTATGAGGGTTGATGGGTTCGCAGGGTCTTCATCAACCCTTATCACCCGCATCAACATTCATCAACTGTTGTATTTTCAACTGGTTTCCCAGTATCTTCGTAAAGCCCTTCACGTCCTCGCCGGACCAACCGTTGTTCATTTCGCCATACTTCCCAGCTTCGCTCTGCATCAGGTCAAAATCTGACTTAATTCCCTGCAATTCAAAGCGGTAGGGTAGGAGCTTGACGAAGACCTCGCCTGTCACCGACTCCTGCGTTGAGGTCAGGAATGCCTCGATATTCCGCATCACGGGGTCGAGGAAAAGCGCCTCGTGGAGCATCATGCCGTACCAGTTGGCGAGCTGTTCCTTCCAGTATTGCTGCCATTTGACGAGGGTGTGTTTTTCCAAAAGGTGGTGCGCCTTGATGATGATGAGCGGTGCCGCTGCCTCGAACCCAACCCTGCCTTTTATGCCAATAATGGTATCGCCAACGTGGGTATCACGCCCAATTGCGTATGGTGCAGCGAGCGCTTGCAAGGCTTGGATAGCCTCCACCGGGTGCTCGAAAACCTGACCATTGACGCCAGTCAGCTCGCCTTTTTCGAAAGACAAACTGATTTCAATTGGTTCATTTTCAGTCAGTTGCGTCGGCCAGGCGCTTTCCGGCAAGGGCAGGTGGGAGGTCAGGGTCTCCGCCCCGCCAACGCTGGTGCCCCAGATGCCCTGGTTGATGCTGTACTTGGCCTTGGCCTGTTTCCACTCAAAGCCATGTTTTGCCAAAAACTCGACCTCCTGCTCCCGGGAGAATCGCTGG
>JAHEAS010000087.1 GCA_024642645.1 Saprospirales bacterium
CAATTTTCAGGGACAGCCAGGCGTGATAGCTGCCTTTTTGATAGAAACACCAGATGGCCCTGTGCTCATAGAAACAGGACCTCACTCTACGATTGATGCACTTGAAAATGGATTAAGGCTGCATGGATACCAGCTTTCCGATATTCAGCATGTGTTCGTAACGCATATTCATTTAGACCATGCTGGCGCTGCTTGGGTATTTGCCAAACATGGTGCAAAAATCTATGTCCACCCACTTGGATTGCCTCACCTGGAAAATCCTGAGAAACTGCTTTCATCGGCAAAGCGCATTTATCAAGATAAGATGAAAAGCCTCTGGGGCGACCTCCAGTCAATCCCCTTGAATCAATTGAGGGCGGTTCGGAACAATGAAAAAATTATCATCGGCGATGTTGGGTTCCGGGCAAGGCATACACCTGGACATGCTGTTCATCACATTGCCTGGGAAGTAAAAAATTTTGTATTCACAGGGGATGTAGCTGGTGTTAGGCTGGTTGAGGGTGGGCCTGTTATGCCGCCGTGTCCGCCCCCAGACATCAATTTGGAAGATTGGATGAAATCTTTGGCATACATGCGAACAAGGAGGTATGAGACGATTTACCTAACACATTTTGGGGCAGTCAATCAGGTGAAGAGGCACTTTATTGAACTGGAAGGGCGATTGAGGAATTGGGCCAATTGGGTTAAGCCATTTTGGGAACAAGGAGATTTGATTGAGAACGTGGTTCCTCTTTTTGAAAAATATGTTCAAAGGCAGTTAGAAATCTCGGAAGTAAGTGATGAAGGCAAGCGGCAATATGAGCTTGCAAATCCGGCAGAAATGAGTGTGGCAGGACTATTTAGGTACTGGTCGAAGAAAGCATCACCTAACTGAAAACAGCATAAATCTAAATCAATCTTTTACCAAAATTATCTTGGTGATGTTCAAGAACCGTTTCATCAAGGCAACATCTGGTAACAAAATCTGAGACGATTCGGCGTCTTGTTCCTCTGATATCATCAAAGCATTTGAAGAGGGGCAATGACCTGTAACATTGTAAGCGACCTTGTGTAAATAGACGTAGCAGAATAGGCTCAATGCAGCCAAACTAAGCAGGAAATAGGAAGAAAAAGTAGGTTTTTTCATAAGAGAGAATTTAGAAAAGGCTAAAGTAGCGTTTTGTTCGAAAGCCTCACCCATAAATAGGCACTTTTCGTCTGAAAGTCGAATAACGCTCGACCAAAACGTGCTAGTATCAAGATGAAAATCACTAACAATGACATCAAATTTGCTCAAATAGTTGCAAGCAATAGCCAAGTTTTTGACAAATAATGAAATTTAGACTGCACCATTCTCAAATTGGCGAAAGCACAAAGTTCCGCAGGTTTCGCCTGTAGTCCGAGGGAGTTTGACCTGTTATTTGCTTAAACTGCTTATTGAAATGCGATAAATTATTAAACCCACTGTCAAAACAAATTGAGCTTATGCTATTTGACTCGCCAGCCAGCAAATTGCAAGCCCTTGCCACTCGGTACTCGTTCAGGAAATCGGTAAAAACTTTGTGGTTTAGTTTCTTGAAAAATCGGCAGAAGGCAGGAGTCGTCATGTTGATGTGCTGAGCTACCTCATCCTGTAAAAATTGCCGCTTGAAATTTTCTTCCATGAATTCAAATACCATTTTCATTCTTAGGTGGTCTTGGGGCTTCACTTCTGCACTTATTTGATTGATGTTTAGCGGTACAAATTCTTGAGTGGTCGCCATGATTTGGAGAATCTTGAGCAGCTCAACCATCCGGTAAAAATTGTCCATCCCTGACATTTGACCCAGCATCTGTCCAACTTCCCATCGGGTATGCCCGTGAAAAGTAACCCCTGATTTTGCCCGTTCAAAAAGCTGCTGAACGGCTGCCATTTCTGGTCTGCCTAGAAAGTCGTTGCCAAGGAAGTCGCTTCGCATTTGCACGACTATTTCCTGATGGCTTTCATAGAGTTCCTGCGCAAAACCCAAGTGGGGGATATTAGGACCAAGAAAAATCAGGTCGCCATCCTCGTAATAGCTGATATGTTCGGCGATTTGTCGCTTTCCCTTACCGTTGGAAATGAACACGATTTCGTGTTCTGGGTGGCAGTGCCAGTAGGGCAGGCTAGAGCAGTTTTCCTCTGTAAACTGTCGGAAGGTAAAGGAACTGCCAAACGAAGGCTGGATGTTTTCAAAGATTGGTTTACCAATGCGCATTTGACCTCGATTTTATGAAATTTGACCAAGTTGGATACAAACTTATCGTTTTTGGTTAAAATAGTATCAGTAGTTGTCAAAATCAGCGTAGTATTCTACCCATCATGGCGGCTACCTTTGTAAGGTATTTAAGTTTCATGTATTACCATTTAGTTTTAAGCACGTGGCATCCACTCGGATGCCACGCCTTTTTCCCTGAAGTTCAATTCTCCATTTATTCAGATATTATTTTATCCTGTCCAGATTTTGAGCCGCTATCCTTTGGGAGCGGCTTTTTTGTTTGTTTTCAGATGGGTAGCAAATTGTCGGACGGGCTGCAAAATCTGTAAAATGCAGTTGGAAAATACACATTTTGAATTCCTTTTTCCTAGATTGGGAACCTATCAAAAACCTGATTTATGCTTGAAAAAATGAATTGTTGTTCATAAAGCAAAGCAAGTTGCATCTGTAACTTTCTTCTGTGTAGCCAATCTTGATATTTTGATTCATGATTTGGTAAAAATATGATTATCAATATATTAAAACGTGTTTTTGTAATTTTCTTAAATGAGAGCCTACGGTTAAATTCAAGACGCTGCACTGTTTTAATTACCAAAATTTAAGCTATTCAGAAAACTGACTTTTAGTAGAAATTGGCAGGTCAAATAGGGTGTGCTGATATACATTTGTAGTATAAAAAAGTGTGTGGTAGTGAAACCTCAATTCAAGTTGGAAACACGCAGGGTGCTTTAATTTTTTCTGCACAGGGTAAGCAATTTTGTAGGGTAAGTATCTTTCACTAAGTTTGCGCACTTCTTTTTTAGCGTATCGGATTAATTTTCATTACAAATAAAACTCATGTTTATGGCACGTAATTTACTACTCACTTTCACTTTTCTACTAACGGGGTTGGTGGCTTTTGGCCAAACTAGGTTAGAGGGAACGGTGACAGACGCTGAAACCGGCGAGCCAGTCATTTTTGCCACGATCGCACTCTATCGTGATGGGGTGTTGAAAACCGGGACAGAGACTGACTTCGAAGGTTACTACAGCCTTACCGAGATTGATGCAGGTACCTATGATGTTGAATTTTCCTACACAGGATATACTCCGTCACGGGTTACAGGTATGATTATCAATAGTGGTAAGGTGAACAAATTGGACACAAAGCTCTCTTCAGGAGTCCAGCTTGTGGAAGTAGTCGTTAAGTATGAACGACCGCTTATTGTACAGGACGGAACAACCCAAGGGGGCGTTCTTAGCTCTGATCAAATCAAAGCCCTACCCACACGGGATGTCAATGCCTTGGCATCGTTCACCGCTGGTGTTTCGTCTGCTGACGAAGGCGGCGCATTGAACATTCGTGGCTCAAGGTCAAATGGTACCAACTATTATATTGATGGTGTAAGGGTATCTGGAACACTTCCTCCTAAACAAGCCATTGAAGAGTTAGAGGTAATTACAGGTGGTATGGAAGCCCGCTACGGTGACGTGACGGGAGGAATCGTTTCCATCACAACTAAGGGGCCTTCCGAAAAATTCAGCGGTGGCGTTGAATTGGAGAGCTCACGTTTAACGGACCCGTATTACCAAGACATCGCTAGCTTACAGTTGAGTGGCCCTATCATGAAAAGCAGAGGCCGCACTATCCTAGGCTACCGTATCAATGGCCAATACCAGTACAACAAAGACAGCGACCCGCCTGCAACGCCAGTTTACAGTGTCAAGAGCGATGTACTTGCTGAATTGGAGGCGAACCCAATCCGTATTGTCGGAAACACGGTTTATCCCGCCGCTGAATACGTTGACAATGATGGCGTGAATGCCATGAAATACAACCCAAACAATGACAATACTTCCGTCAACTTGAATGGTAAATTGGATGCGAACTTGGGCAAGAATGTGGACGTGACACTCTCCGGTACTTATGATGATTCTCAGAATACATTCACGCCTGGAGGTTGGCAGACTTTCAACTCACAATTCAATCCAACGCAACAAAGCAGCCGCCTTCGTGGCAACTTCCGTTTCCGCCACCGTCTTGGTGGTGCGGCCAACCCAGAAGCTAAAGGTAGCGGCAAGGGTTCTGTGATTCAAAATGCTGTTTACACACTCCAATTTGGCTACGAACAATCCAAATCCAGTGTATCTGACCCACGCCATGGTGACAATCTTTTCAACTATGGTTACATCGGCAAGTTTGACCTTGCTTGGGAACCAACCATTGATGTTGTAGGCCCAATAGTTGACCCAGACAGCTCCGTTCTTATTTACTTGTATGATGGTCAAGTTGACTACACCAGGGTGCTCAACGGTTACACACCGAACACAGATATCAATCCTATTTTGACAAGGTACATTCCAAATAATGGATCTGATTTTGCTGATTTTGCTGATTACGAAACGATTAATGGTCGTATCCCGTCCACTTTGGGTACTATTTGGGGAGGCCACCATACTAATATTGGTTCTGTTTACAACTCGAACAACAAAAACAGCAGTGACCTCTACACCTTCAATGCCAATACATCTTTTGAATTGGTGCCTGGTGGATCAGGTAGCAACCGCCATCAAATACAATTTGGTATTTTGTATGAGCAATCAAAGCAGCGCAGTTACACGGTAAGACCATTTGGACTTTGGACGTCAGCAAGGCTGCACGCCAACGAGCATATCGAAGGGCAAGGCCTTGATTCGATGAACCAAATTGGTACAATGCCAGGGAATTTCACGACGATAAACACCTTTACTGGTGAAATATTTGTTGACTCAATTGGTGTCCCAATCTATGCTCCTAATATTACTACGGAGAATTCCGACAACCAGTTCTTCCGCAGGGTAAGGGATGCACTTGGCATGCAATTAAACGAGTACGTAAACATTGATGGCCTCGACCCAAGCCAACTTAACCTTAACATGTTCTCCGCACGGGAACTCAATGATGATAATCTGATTGGCTATTACGGCTACGATTATTTGGGCAATGAGCTTGACGGCTTCACTTTCGAAGATTTTTTCACCCATAAAACAGCTGGGGTACGTGATTTTCCAGTGGCAGCATTTGAGCCAAACTATCAAGCCGCGTACATTCAGGACAAGTTCAAATTTAGGGACGTGTTTTTCCGGGTGGGCTTGCGTATCGACCGTTTTGATGCCAATACTAAGGTGTTGAAAGACCCATACTCGCTATACGACGTAATGACAGCCTCTGACTTTCAAGCCAAATTCGGTAATAATCGTCCAGGCAACATTGGTGATGACTTCAAAGTATATGTGACAAGTGAAGGTGGTGAAACTGTAAAAGCCTACCGCAACGAAGACACATGGTACTTTGCCAACGGTGCGCCTGCCAACGATGGTACGGAGATATTTGGTGGAACAATCGTTTACCCTCGCTATGCCACGGATGATGAAACCCAGCGTGACATCACCAGCGAAAACTTTAACCCAGATGTTTCTTTCGAAGACTATACACCGCAAATCAATTGGATGCCTCGTTTGGCATTCTCCTTCCCGATTTCGGATGAGGCCAACTTTTTCGCTAACTACGACGTACTTGTTCAGCGTCCACCTTCCAACTCCCTTGTTAGCCCACTTACCTATTTTTACTGGGAGCAAAATGGCAGTGGCCTCCGCAACAACGCCAACCTGAAGCCTGAGCGCACGGTTACTTACGAAGTCGGTTTCCAGCAAAAAGTAGGAACCAACTCAGCCGTGAAGTTATCAGCTTACTACAAGGAACTGCGGGACATGATTCAGAGCCGCTACTACTTGAACGTACCTGCTCCAGTTAACAATTACGAGACCTTCGACAACCTTGACTTTGCGACAGTTAAAGCTTTCTCGATTAGCTATGACCTACGTCGTACTGGCAATATCCAAATGAACTTGTCTTATACCCTGCAATTTGCAGATGGTACTGGTTCAAACTCTGAGTCATCAAGGGGTCTTGCGTCAAGGGGCATTCAGCGGACGTTGTTCCCAATGAGCTTCGACGAGCGCCACCGTATCAATGCTATCATTGACTACCGCTACGCTTCCGGTCAGGCATACAATGGTCCTTCCATCGGAGGTATCGACATTTTGGCAAATACTGGTGTAAACTTCGCAGCTTCCACCGTTTCAGGTCGCCCGTACACCGCTGCAATCCAGCCTGAGGCTTTTGGTTCTTCTGGTATCAAAGGTGCAGTGAACGGTTCAAGGCTTCCATGGAATACTTTAGTGAGCATGCAAGTTGACAAACAGTTCAACCTTACTAAAGAAGGTGCGAGCCGCAATATTGGAATGAACGTTTATGTGCGGGTTTCCAACTTGTTCGACAAGCGTAACATCCAAGGTGTTTACACTTACTCTGGTGAGCCAAATGATGATGGCTTCTTAAACTCAGCTCGTGGTGCTTTGCTACTTCAAAATGCAACGGGTGCTGGCCAAAGTGCATCAGCTTACATGGCGTCTTATCAGTGGAGGATGTTAAATCCTAACAATTACAGCCTTCCTAGAAGGATATTCATCGGTGCCATCTTTGATTTTTAAGAATTGAATTAATCCTGGTAAAAGCAGGACAAGCGCCTGCTTTTACCAAAATTGAATATTTATAGAATTGTTGTTGGATGGATGAGATGTCTTTTGAATGAAAAAATTTGACAGAGACAATTGTCAATTCAGCAATAAAACCAAATTTTTGAACCATGCGTAGTTTTAAAACAATACTAACAACTGCTGTGGCAATTTTGGTCTTCGCCTCTTCGGCTCATGCATATTATGACCCGAGCAGGCAGCACAAAAAGCCCAGCAAAAATACCGTCAATTTCCGGGAGGCATGTGTGACTGCCAAGGCCCAGATTGACCAAGATGTAAATAACGTACGTGCCCGTTTGACCACAGGTGGTGACGTCTGGTGGGACCGGAACGATGGCAAATATGTAGTGCCAAAAGTGCCACTAGGCCAGACAGAGGTTTCTTCCATCTTCGCTGGAGCCGTTTGGCTTGGTGGATTCGACAACGGGGGCAACTTGAAAACTGCCTGTCAGACTTATGGCAACAATGGTGGTAATAGTGATTTCTGGCCTGGCCCACTTTCGCCAGACGAGGGAACTACGACCAAAGAGATTTGCGACAAATGGGACAAGTTCTTCGAGGTTTCTGGCCCAGAAATCCAGGAGCACCTAACCTTTTACCAAACTGCACTTGAAGGCGGCACCCCTTACACGGAAGACATGATTCCAGCGGGTGTAAAAGGATGGCCAGGCAGGAAAAATGAATTCTTTTTCGGTGTTCACAATTTCCTTTTGCCTGATACCGACCAAGGTCTTGCTGGTTTTTTTGACCAGGATGGCGACGGCTATTACGAGCCACTGGACGGTGACTTTCCTACCATTGAAATCCGTGGTTGCGAGGAATTTCCTCCACAATTCCCGGATGAAATGATTTTCTGGATTTACAACGATGAAGGTGGCGCTGCCACACACGGTGAGACCAAAGGTATCGCTATCCGTATGGAAGTGCAGGTTCAGGCATTTGGCTATTCAACGAACGACCAGATCAACGACATGACTTTCCAGCGTTACAAACTCATCAACCGTGCGAAAGAGGACATCGACAGTACCTTCTTCGCCATGTGGGTGGACTCTGATTTGGGTTGCCACCTTGATGACTATGTTGGTTGTGATATTGACAGGAGCCTTGCTTATACCTACAACGTTGACGCAGAAGATGGCCAGCCAGGTATCACTTGTGACGGTGTTCCTACTTATGGAACTGATGTTCCAATCATTGGTGTGGACTACTTCCGTGGCCCATTGGATGAAAATGGTGTCGAATTGGGAATGTCTTCTTTTACGTATTTCAACAACACAATTGGTAGCCCTCCTACAGGTACTACCGACCCTGGTACTGATGTTGAGTTCTACCGTTACCTTTCTGGTAGCTGGAAAGATGGTACGCCATTTACCTTTGGCGGTGATGCCTATGACCCAACTAGCACCAATTATATTGATTTTGCATTCGTTAGCGACCCAGACGACGCAAACGGTTGGTCTATGTGCAACCCAGGCCCTGAGTTTCCTACTGGCCTTCCTGCATACGACCGTCGTACAGTTCAAGCCTCTGGCCCATTCATTCTTCAGCCAGGTGCTGTGAATGAGTTGATTATCGGTGCGGTTTGGGTGCCAAGCCTTGACTACCCATGCCCAGATATCAGCAAGCTTCAAATTGCTGACGACCTTGCTCAGGACTTGTTCGACAACTGCTTCGACATCATTGACGGCCCCGATGCCCCAGATGTTGACTGGATTGCCCTAGACCGGGAAATCATTGCAGTTTTGACAAACAGGCCTTCACCTGCTTCAAACAATTACTTGGAGCTTTATGAAGAAAATGTAATTGGTATCAATGCTGCTATTCCAAACATTGACTCAACCTACAATTTTGAAGGGTACATGATTTATCAAGTGGCTGGCCCAGGCGTCAGTACTTCTGAGTTTGACAACCCCACAAAGGCTAAGTTGGTTTATTGGGTGGACGTGAAGAATGGCATCAAAGCACTTTACAATTGGGTTTCAGTGCCAAACCCAGGAGCAGAGCTTGACCCTAACGTTCCTGAGTTCATTTTCTATCCTGAAGTGAAAATAGAAGCACTGGACAATGGTGTCAGACATACCTTCAATTTTACAGAAGACCAATTTGCGACAGGCGACCGCCGACTTATAAACCATCGCAAATACTACTATACCGCTCTGGCCTATGGCACAAACAACTGGCAACAGTTCAACCCACTTGACCAAAATGGTCAAAAGGTGACCTTTTTGGTGGGTAGAAGGAATATTGGCCCGAACGCCGATGGTTTCCCATACACCGTTATCCCAAGGCCAATAGTTGACCGGAAGGTCAATTCAACCTACGGCGATGGGCCGGTAATCACCCGTATTGATGGTGTTGGTGCTGGTAGCAATTTCCTTGATGTGTCGGATGACATGCGGGCCAAAATGCTTGG
>JAHEAS010000773.1 GCA_024642645.1 Saprospirales bacterium
AGTGGCATAAAAACCGGGGACGATGCTCACGTTCAGCGTATCCTTGCCGGAGCAGCCGAGGTAGCAGTTCTCGAACTCTACGATAACCCGCTGCGGGTTGCCTTGGTTGGCGTTGCCGAACCAGTTGACGGTGATGCGCTCCGTGCCCTGCCCATCGGTGATATTGCCACTGCCAAGTACCGTCCAGTTGATGGTAGTTCCCTGATAATTAGGAATGTAGTATTCTTCGGTGCTGCCCTCGCAGACTTTGTCTGGCCCTTGTATCTGCACGTTGTCGGAGATGATGGGGATGGGCACGACGTTGGGCAGGGTGCAGACCGTTCCGGCGCAGCCGCTGACGGCGAGCGAGATGGTACCTTCTGGGCCACTGAGCCACTCGACGGTGATGAAATTATCGGTGGGTGTGCCGCCATCGAGGATATTGTAGCTGCCAGTGAGCACCCAGTTGTAGGTGCCGCAGTTGGCATCGGTGCTGTACGTGACCGTTTCACCTTCACAGATGGTGCCTGTGCAGTTGATTTCTGGCACATCGGCGGCGATGACGTAAATTTCAACAAAGCTGGTGTCGGCGCAGTAGCACTCGTTTCGAGCAATGAGCGAGGCGATGTACATGCCCGGCACATTGTAGGTTTGACTCGGCTCAAACTGGGTGGAGGTGTTCAAGTTCCCAAAATCCCAGACATAGCTCGTGGCGTTGGTGCTGTTGTTTTGAAAATAAATGGTTTGCCCTTGGCAAATGGCGATAGTGCCGTTGGGCTGTGGGGGCGGCAGCGAGCCGATTTGGGATTCGGGTTCTTCGAGGATTTCGACGCAGAGGGAGGTCTCACCAGCACAAGTGGAGGTGGAGTCGGGGCAGGCGACGATGACGGAAGTTGAAGAAAAACAGCCCGATGCATCTGACACCGTCACAGAATAAGTACCACAACAAACGTCACTCAGATTTTGGGTGGTGTTTCCATTGCTCCACTGGAATTGATAGGGCGGAAATCCCCCAACTGCCATTAATTGAATGGCACCATTGCAAGCCAAAAAATCGGTTTGATGGTCAATATTACTTGGGTAAGCGGAGACCCAGCAATCTTGGGCGCTATTGGTGATGGTTGTTGCACAGATGTCTGTTTGACCGGTTGCATCGGTTATATTGAAATTGTAAGTACCGGACAGGGGGGCGTCGAAAATATAAGGCAAACTGTTCACGATAAGCAGTGGTTGGTTTACGCCATTTATGCTATAAATTAGAGTATAAGGCGCTGTTCCGTCGATTCCGGCCAAGTATATTTTTGAGAAATTGTTATTGGGGCTGGAACCAATAGCTTGTTGGCCACAAAAAAATTGGAATGGGCCATTGGATGGGGGAGCCCCTCCCGCCACCACACTCACATTCCCCTGCCCCGGCGCCCCCCACTCTACCGTCACGGTATGGCCGTTAGGCGTGAAGCTCTGCGCACCTTGCACCGACCAAGTAACGGGCGTGGTGGGAGGAATCCCCGTCACTTCGTACTGGGCCGTTCCGAAGGCGCAAATCTTTTCGCAGTTGTTCTGGTTGCTGCTGTCCTGCGGGCAGGTGGCGATGGTAGGCACGATGGTGGGGGTGAGGCCATTGGTGACGCTGATGGTGAATTGGACGGTGTATTGAAAAGCATTTCCATTCGGGCCAAAAGCAACGACACTTGCAGTCAATGTCACCGTGCCTGGTGTTGTGAGCTGCGGACAAAAGTCAATGGGGTTTCCGCTGCCCACAGTAGTACCGGAGTTTGCACCCCAAGTGACCACCTCGATGAACTGCGTTGAGTCGTTCAGAATGACCTCGTAAGTTCCACATTCGCCAAGACAAAGTGTACTAGGGCCAACGATGGTAGCGCCTTGGCCGGGCTGCGCAAAAAGGGTATTTTGATAGGAAAAGCAAATAGCGAAGAAGGCAAGGAATAGTTGGAGACGTTGTTTCATCACAGGATAATTTTTGTGTGTAATCGGTTGAAAATAGCGCATTGCACGGCGGAATGACGTGCTTTCAGGGTGTCTTTTAACCAATTGGTTAGGGTACGAAGTTAGTAGGATTATTTTCGGACAGCAATTGAAAACGAAGGTTTGGAAGATTTTTGACAAAAAGCCCGGCAATTGACGGGAAAGCGCCATTTCAATTATCAATGAAATTCTGTAGGTCAGGGAAGTCATCAACCAACCTCGCAGCTGTCTCTTTCGTCAGTGCATGGCCCCGCAGATACGGGGTGATGGCGGTCGAAGCATAGCCGTCCAGCACCAGCGCCCGTTGCCACTCCTCGGCCGCATCGTAGGTGAGATACAGTCCTGGCGAAAAAGTAAAGCCACCCCGCCCTGGTCGTCGCTCCAACAGTCCAGCTGGGTACAGTTCAAAAAGCTTTGCGAGACCCTTTCCGTCAACCGCTTCCCGTTCGCCCTCCACTGTCACCCAGTAGGCAAGACTGGTCATGCTTTTTTGAAAAAATTGCGCTTTGAATGCACCCGGTGGAAGCGGCGGACGGCGC
>JAHEAS010000088.1 GCA_024642645.1 Saprospirales bacterium
ACAATTGATGCGGGTTTCCACCTTGGTCCGCCATGCGATAACGTGACTTATCCAGGCACAATTTGTTGTGACCAGACCCTTTGCGGACCAGGCAATATTCCTGCACCATTGACTGGCGTGAACCCGCCAACAGGTGGTTCTGGCGCCTTGGAATATATTTGGATGTTTCACAATCAGCCTGGCCCATTCAACAGTAACTGGACAGCCATACCGAGTGCCACCGGACCGAACTATGCACCGGGGCCGCTTTATGAAACGACCTACTTCGTCCGCTGTGTCCGCCGTGAAAACTGTATTGACTTTTTAGAATCAAACATTGTAACGATTGTTGTGGACGACGATGCCGTAGCATTGATTGCTGCACCGGATGTTGCCTGCGTTGCCGACCCAGTCAATTTCACTTCGTTGAACAATGGACCTGGCGCTACTTATTCATGGAACTTTGGCGATGGCTTACCTGCTACGGCCAATACCCAAAACGTAACAGGCGTCATCTGGAACACCTGGGGCTTAAAAACTGTGACATTGACTGTGACAGCGAATGGTTGTACCTCTACTGCCATACACCAAATCAGTATCACTAACAGCCCAAGCTACTGCGGCAACGCTATAATCATTGACGCTGGAAGCATGGGGCCGACTAGCGTAATGGTGGATTGGCTATACCCAATGGCATTGTCCCA
The DNA here is from genome assembly GCA_024642645.1 of Saprospirales bacterium. Taxonomy (GTDB): domain Bacteria; phylum Bacteroidota; class Bacteroidia; order Chitinophagales; family Saprospiraceae; genus UBA6168. Next base: position 684 of record JAHEAS010000088.1, read on the forward strand.
TGATGCCAATTTTACGGTGTAATGGTCTTGGAACGGCAGCCCCTTTGAAGCGATTGGAGGCCCAGAAGAACTGACAGAATTGAGCGGTTACATGCACTACAAAACCATGCACCGTGAAGCAAAACGAGGAATGAACCAATACCGCGTTCGTTTCGATGGTGCCGACCAGTCGGTGGCTTGGTCGAATACGGTGGATGTTATGGTGACAGGAAACTACCATTTTGCCCTTGTTTGGCCCAACCCTTTCACAGAGGAATTGAATGTTGAAATCCTCGACCGGTACACAGCTAGTCAAGTCAGTTGTGAGCTTTTCAGCACCGATGGGCGAAAGGTCATGCAAATGATAATACCTGAAGATAAACTGACGCTGAACATCCCTACTGTCGGGCTAGTACAAGGAGTTTATTTTTTGGTGATAAAATTCGATGGAAAAGTACAGCGAGCTGAGTCCGTGTTAAAGCGGTAAAGGCTCATTTTAAAGTTTTTAATAGAGAAAATTTCTTTGTGGCGGTTCAGACGAGAGGCTGAACCGCCTTTTTTTTTATAAAAAATTAAACAACTACTTGCTCTGCAATCAAGGCTCTTATTTCATTTGCCCGATTAAATTATCTTTGCGCCTGTTTTTACATGAATTTTCAATTCTAAATTTTCAACTGCACTATGTTCGATAATTTATCCGAAAAACTTGACCTCGCCTTTAAATCCCTCACAGGGGAACGCAAACTCACCGAACTCAACGTTGCGGAGAGCATCAAAGAGGTGCGTCGGGCGCTCGTAGCAGCCGACGTGAATTATTCTATCGCCAAAGAATTTACTGAAAAAGTCAGGGAGAAGGCACTGGGCACGGAAAACGTATTGAAGTCAGTGAATCCAGGACAGTTGATGGTGAAAATAGTTAGTGACGAACTTACTTCACTGATGGGCGGCCAAGCTGCTGGTATCAACCTAAAAGGTTCACCAACAGTAATTTTGATTGCTGGGTTGCAAGGTTCTGGCAAAACTACCTTCAGTGGTAAACTTGCCCACCACCTAAAAACTAAACGAGAAAAAAAGCCGCTCCTTGTAGCTTGCGACGTTTACCGCCCTGCGGCCATTGACCAGTTGACCGTAATTGGGGAGCAGATTAAAGTGCCGGTCTATACGGAGATTGAAAATAAAAACCCCGTTGAAATTGCCCTGAAGTCCATTGCTCACGCTCAAGCTCACGGTTTTGATGTGGTTATTGTGGATACTGCTGGCCGCTTGGCCATCGACGAGGAGATGATGCAGGAAATCACGAAAGTCAAAGAGGCCATCTCTCCCAACGAAACACTTTTTGTTGTGGATTCAATGACGGGCCAAGATGCCGTGAATACCGCCAAGACCTTCAATGACCGCTTGAACTTTGACGGTGTGGTACTCACCAAAATGGATGGTGATACCCGAGGTGGTGCAGCTTTGTCCGTTAAATACACCGTGGGCAAGCCCATCAAGTTCATCAGCATGGGCGAGAAGATGGATACCCTCGATGTGTTCCATCCAGAACGAATGGCGCAGCGGATACTTGGCATGGGTGACATTGTGTCGTTGGTAGAAAAAGCACAAGAGCAGTTTGACGAGGTGGAGGCCAAACGCTTGGAGAAGAAAATCATGAAGAACAAGTTTGATTTTGAGGATTTCCTCAGTCAAATCAAACAAATTCGGAAGATGGGTGACATGAAGTCGCTGCTCAACATGATTCCCGGGGTTAGCAAAGCCATCAAAGATGTGGATATTGACGATAAATCTTTGAACCGAGTGGAGGCTATCATTTTCTCCATGACGCCCAAGGAGCGCAAAAACCCTGAACTGCTTAATATGAGCCGCAAAAAGCGAATTGCCATTGGTAGCGGCCAAGATTTGAACCAGATAAATATGTTCATCAAACAGTTCGACCAGATGCGGAAAATGATGCACCAAATGACCAAGATGCCAGGATTTGGCTCAGGGAAAATGCCTGCAGCGCCTAAGGCTGGGTTCAGGCGGTAACATGTTTTCTAATTCTTAAAAAAATCGTGCATTGGCTTTTGTAGCTATTGCACGATTTTTTTTTGCCATTTTTTCAAAACACCTTTTAAACAAGTTCGATTCAAATTTTACAAGTTTTCAGAATAAAAATTTGCGAGATAGTGATTATTTTAAGCCAAACGTTCTTTAATTCTGCAATAGTGTAAATACCAGCCAATTCCACCTCCCCTCCCCTGCCTTCCACAACCGATAATTTTGAAAAAAAGGAACGGGGCATAGGGGTAGGGATTCAAAACCGTGTCTTTCAAGCTGTAAACTCAATTTAGTTATCACAGCAAAGAAAAATAGAAGGACATGACATTAGTAACTACACACAACAACATTGCTTCCATCTCTGATTTTCCACTTTTCGAATGCCTTAGTTTAGAGGAAAAGGCCAAATTGGAGGAGATGGCAGAGTATCGGGTAAAACCAAAATTTAGCTACATCTACTTACCCGACGAATCATCCGATCAAATTTTTTTCCTAGCCAAAGGGATCATCAAAATTGCCACGCATTCCGACGATGGCAAAGAGATAATCAAATCCTTATTCCAGCCACTTGCCATGTTTGGAGAGCTTGGCATCATTGGGGAAACACGCCGCCAAGACCTTGCCCAAGCCCTTCGTGAAGAGGTGCATATTTACGCTTTGAAGGTGGAAGACCTAAAAAAGCTCATGCGCCTGAATTTTGAACTTTGCGACCGTATTATGGGGCTTTTTGGCAATCGGCTGATGAGAGCAGAAAACAAATTGGAGTCACTTATTTTCAAAGATGCCCGCACACGTATTGTTGAATTCATTAAAGATTCTGTCCACAAAACAGGTCGTCAAGTGGGATTGGAAATGTTGCTAAAGCACTCTCTTACCCACCAAGACATCGCCAATATAACTTGCACTTCCCGGCAAACTGTGACACTGGTCTTGAACGAGTTGCGCAAATCTGACATGATTTATTTCAATCGGGGTAAGATTCTCGTACGTGACATGACTAAACTAGCATAAGCGTTCTTCAACATATCTAAAAACAAGAAAGGCTGCCTCATGGGTAGCCTTTCTTATTTGTGGCAGCGAAATATTTCGTCAGCGAAATGAGATTTTCAAACTAGTATTCAGGGGTGATTTTAAGTCATTTTCACCTCACCGACCAGCTTTTGCAATGTATCTTTTGCATCACCAAAAAGCATTTTAGTCTTAGCATGGAAAAACAGCGGGTTCTCGATGCCAGCATACCCTGCCCTCATGCTCCTTTTCATCACAATGACATTTTTCGCCTCCCAAACCTGAATGACGGGCATTCCATAAATTGGGCTTCCAGGGTCATTTTCAGCACTGGGGTTCACCACGTCGTTGGCACCGACGATGATGGCAACGTCCGTGCTATTCATCATGCCGTTGGCATCCTCCATTTCGATAAGTTTCGGGTAAGGCACGTCCGCCTCCGCCAGAAGAACGTTCATGTGGCCCGGCATCCGGCCTGCCACTGGGTGAATAGCGTAATAAACCTCCACGCCCTTTGCTTCCAATTGCTTTTCCAAATCATGGCAAATATGCTGTGCTTGCGCAACGGCTAAGCCGTAACCCGGCACGATGCAAACCTTGCTTGCATAAGAACAAAGGATTGCGGCGTCAGTCAGGTTTATTTCTTTAACAGTCTGGTCGCCAGCTGCTGCTGAAGAACCACCTCCGCCACCGCCAAATGAACCGATAATCACATTCAGTAAGGACCTATTCATCGCCTTACACATCAGCACGGTGAGAATTGTACCCGCAGAGCCAACGAGGATACCACCTGTGAGCATGATTTGGTTGTCATATAAAAAGCCACCAAATGCAGCTGCCATGCCTGTCAGCGAGTTTAGCAAAGAAATAACAACTGGCATATCTGCACCGCCGATTGGCATTACGAATAGGACACCGTATAATAAGCTCAGAGCTAGCAAAATCCAAAGTACGGATGGCCCAAATGTTTCTGGAGATTTAACAGCGACTACTAAAATGCCAATGATGACTGCCAGCAAAACGAGGTTGAAAACGGTCAACCATTTAGCCGAAAAGTCCTTTATTTTTTCATCCAATTTGCCGTAGGCTATCATACTTCCACTGAACGATACACTACCGATGACCAGCCCAAGAAAAACCACTAAGAAATAACCCGCTGCTCCTTCGGGGTGAGAATGGTACTCGACCATTGAAATGATAGCTGCGCAAGCACCACCCATACCGTTGAAAAAGGAGACCATTTGTGGCATTCCGGTCATCTTCACTTTCATAGCCATTGTCCAACCGATAAGGGTACCAATACCCATCGCAGCCATTATCCAGCCGATATTGCCAATGCGTTCGCCATTATGTTCGTGAAAAAGGATTGTGGCCAATATGGCCAAGCCCATGCCGGCCGCTGCAAGTAGGTTGCCCTTTCTTGCAGATTCTGGGTGACTTAGTTTTTTTAGGCCAATCACAAAGGTGACAGAGCCAAGGAGATACGAAAGTTCGAGGAGAAAAGAAGACATAATTGTCAATTGAGAATGCAGAATTAAAAATGATAACGGATAAATTGACGTGATAGAACCAATATCAACTCTCCATTTTCGATTTTCAATTCAACTTACTTTTTCTTGTTAAACATTTCAAGCATTCGGTTGGTAACCACGAAGCCACCAACCACATTCAGTGTGCCAAGTACCACTGCTAAGAACCCCAGTGTAAGTGCGAGGTAGTCATCACCTTTTGCATGTCCCATTACGATGATAGCACCAATGATAACTACGCCGTGGATGGCATTTGCGCCAGACATGAGGGGAGTATGCAGGATGGCAGGCACATGCGAAATCACTTCAATGCCGAGGAAAATGGACAGAATCACAATATAAATCATGTCCTGATTTTCGAGAAAAAAATTGGCTAAAGCGTCCATTTGTATGTAAAATGTTGAATGAAAAAATTGTGAATTAAGCAGGAGTCAGCAGGGCTTTGAGCCTTGGACTGATGACCTGACCTTGATGGGCAATGCAACTTCCTTCGAGGATGTCATCTTCGAAATTGAGCACCATTTCGCCTTTCGGTGCAAGTATTTTCATAAAATTGAGGATGTTCTTGCTGAACATGGCACTTGCATCACGAGGCACGGAAGCTGGCAAATAAGAATTGCCGATAATTTTCACGCCGTTCACTACGCTTGTTTTGCCGTTTTCACAATACTCGCAATTTCCTCCACTGGAAGCAGCTAGGTCAATTATTACCGAGCCTGGCTTCATGGCGTCCACGGTAGCTTTGCGGAGCAAAATAGGTGCTTTTCGTCCAGGAATTTGTGCGGTGCAAATTATCACATCCGCCATGCTTGCGTGTTTGTGTACAGCCTCTGCCTGCCGTTGTTTGAACTCTTCAGATTGTTCGATGGCGTAGCCACCAGCAGCAGCACTTTCTGCAGCGCCTTCTACATCCACGAACTTTGCACCAAGACTCAACACTTCTTCTTTGGCAGCAGCTCGAACGTCAAACGCTTCGACTACAGCGCCCAATCGTTTGGCAGTTGCAATGGCCTGAAGACCAGCTACGCCAGCTCCGAGTATTAGAACTTTGGCTGGCTTTATTGTACCGGCTGCCGTCATGAACATAGGGAAAAAACCATTGAATTCAGAAGCAGCCAAAAGGACCGCTTTGTAGCCAGAAACAGTGGCCATGGAAGATAGCACGTCCATCGCTTGCGCACGTGTGCTCCGAGGCAGCATGTCCAAACTGAATGCCGTGACTTTACCGGCAAGCAGCGGTTGTACAACATCCTGGTTAGTAAGCGGATTGTATTGGCCAATCAGCATTTGACCTACTTTGAGTTGGCCAGCCTGGGCTTCCGTCAACGGGTTAATTTTTGCTACAATATCCGATTTGGAAAGGACGTCTTTTCCGGAAACCACTTGTACACCTTGAGCTGTGTAACTGCCGTCTCGATAGCCAGCCAATTCTCCAGCACCTGCTTCCAACAAGATTTCCTTGAAACCCATTTTTAGGAGTGCGGCGGCTGTGTCTGGGATGATGGAGACTCTGTTGTCAAAACTGTCCTCCTTTAAAATGCCAAGAACCATAATGATTAGGGTAAAATTTGCGAGTAATGGGAAATAGGTTTTAACCAAGAATCATTTAAGGATTCCCTCATTCTCCTGAATTCCCAGATTTCAAAATATCAATAATTTTCCGGGGCCGAAAATAGTAGTTAAATGTTAATCCAATAGCTTTTAACCGATTTAATGAGAATTGTCACCCTGTTTGAAGCCAATAAAAAAGGCTCAGCAATCAATCACCAATAAACCTGGCTTTAAAAATACTGAGCCTTTTTACGCAAAAAACCGAATAAGGTTTATTTACCTTTTACGCCTAGTTGATTCCAAACATAGGCTTCCACTAACTTCCCGTCAGCCTCATTTAGTTTTGCTTTTTCACTAATCATAGTTGAAAGCACTTCATTCCAACGGTCAACAGATTTGGATTTCACATCAAAGGCTGGGTGGCATTTGCTGCATTGCTGCTTATAGATTGTCATTCCAGAAGTGACATCAACTGATGGCTCTGCATCAGCAGTTTTCTGGGCAGACTTAACACCACATGCATAGAGTGCAGTTATCAGCACCAAAACAAGTAATAGGTTCCTTTTCATAATAATTAAACAGGTTGGTGAAAAAATAAAGCTAAAAAGTAGAGCGCCTAAAAAATTAGTATGGTCTTTTTGAGATGCCCACCTTCTTATTTTTTTAGCGGTGAAAACTTTGGGAAACAAACTTAAGCACTTCTGGCAAAGCCGTTCGCCAGTAGGTCCAGTCATGCGCGCCATCCCTCACTCGAAACTCGTGAGGGATGCCCTTTTTCTTCATCTCCATGTGGAGCGCCATGTTTCCTTCTATTAAAAAATCGTCGTCGCCGCAGTCGAGGTAATATTTCACCTTTTTCAGCTCTTCGGCATCGCCGTTTTTCACTATTTCAATGCCAGAATATGACTTAAAGTGCGGCGTGAGTCGGTCAGCACCTTTCAGGTCGTTACCATAGAGGTGAGCAAAGATGTTTGTCCAGGTCTCTTCGGGACTGTTCATCACTTCTTCTTCTGTCCAAAATGCGCCACTAAGTGGGGCGCAGGCAGAGAATAAATCGGGATGCCGGGCAGCCATCAAAAAACTGCCGTGTCCACCCATTGAAAGGCCAGCCACCGCTCGAAACTCACGTGTAGAGCGGGTGCGGAACCCAGCATCAATATTTGGTATCAACTCTTTTACGAAAAAATCTTCGAATTTTACTTTTCCGTCGTAGCTGTTGATGTACCACGAAACGCCTGCGTCAGGCATTACAATAATCATCTGGGTTGCTTCACCGCTTCCCATCGCCTTGTCGGCAATGTGATTGACCTCGCCGAACTGCACCCAGCCAGTTTCATCATCCGTATAACCGTGTAGCAGATAAAGCACTGGGTAGCGGCGATTGGTAGTTTCGTAACCTGCAGGTAAATAAACGCAGTATTCGACATCCTTACCGAGGATGCTGCTCTTGATTTTTAGGCTTTCTTTCAAGACGCCGTTTTGACCAAAAGCAAAAAGAAAACCAACCGAAAAAAGGGAAGAGAAGACAAGTCTCATTATGATAATTTTGATGGCAAATAAACTGCGTTTCTACGTGATTACACCCATGTGTAGATAATTTCTAGTGGAGGAATGATGAAAAAAGTAAATCCAAAGATTTGACTTTACTTAAGTTTGTTCGATTATCCATGCCGTTATTTCGTCTCCAATTTCATTTTTGTAGAAAAAAACACATTGACACCTAATCGTTTGTCAATCTTTGTCGTTCTTCCTATTTTACGTTCAAACAACCTAATAATTCAATCTAACATCATGCAAAATCACGAAATTGATTACCAACTTTTTGGCGAAGAAATGCAGTTCGTAGAAATCGAACTCGACCCACAAGAAACCGTTGTCGCAGAAAGCGGCAGCTTTATGATGATGGATTCTGATGTGTCCATGCAAACCATCTTTGGCGACGGTTCTGCCCAAACAACTGGGATGTTCGGCAAATTGCTGAGTGCTGGCAAGCGAATCCTAACTGGGGAAAGCCTTTTTATGACAGCCTTCACTAATATTGGGCAAGGCAAAAAGCGGGTTAGTTTTGCTGCTCCCTATTCGGGTAAAATCATTCCACTAGACCTGCAACGCCTTGATGGCAAGGTTATCTGCCAAAAGGATGCCTTCCTCTGTGCGGCAAAAGGTGTGTCTGTCGGTATTGAGTTTCAGCGAAAAATGGGCACTGGTCTATTCGGCGGAGAGGGCTTTATCATGCAAAAACTGGAGGGCGACGGAATGGCGTTCGTTCATGCTGGAGGTATGGTCATTGAGCGGGTACTTGCCCCTGGTGATATTTTGAAGGTGGACACCGGCTGCGTCGTCGCATATACCAGCAGTGTTGACTTCGATATAGAATTCGTTGGTGGCATAAAAA
>JAHEAS010000089.1 GCA_024642645.1 Saprospirales bacterium
ACAATGGGTTTGTCATTTATTTTTAGGATTCCGTACCTGAACGTCGGCTCAAGCCTCAAGTTCATCCTGTTATTTATCCTGTAATCAATGCCAACGCCTATGGAAGGGGAGATATTGAATTTATCGTAGTCATAGGGCGGAGTGGTTTTGCTCCGGTCTTTTTTGCCATCCTCTTTTTCCAAAACGTGCCGCTGGGTCTCTTTTATGAAAATATTCGCCGCCAGGCCAGCACTTGCCAAAAAGCGAACCTTGTTTTTGCCGACCGTATAGTTCACCTTCAGGGGGATATCTACGTAATGAAAGTCGTAAATGAACTTTGATTTTATTGGCAAATCTGGGCTGGAGGAGCCCCAAGACAAATTCTTGTTTTTAGTTCGGTAGCCCTTGTTGGAATATTGGATGCCCGTCTCAATGCCAAAATTCGAATTTAACCGGTAGCAAACGTTTAGTCCGGCCGTGTAGCCAAGTTTGAAGGTTTCATTGTCATTTCGCACGTCAATCACAATATCGCTTGTCGAGCTGCCATCATTGTTTTTGAGGGTTCGGTAACAGGCGTCTGATGAGATGATGAGGCCGATTTGAATCCGTTTGTGGTTCGTTGCTGAGGCTTCTGTGGTCAGTTCCTGACAATAAACACCGAGCGCCGCAAGGGTCAGGATGAAAGTTGAAAGGTGTTTCATAGGTAGTTGAAGTTGTTGATTTATTGACGATTGCAACATTCGATTGAGGAATGTGGCCTCCTATTTTTAGACCCTTAGCGAGCCACGGAACCCCCTGGCGGCATAGTAGGATTCCGCACCGTTGTGGTACACAAACACCGTTTCATAACGCCTATCGCAAAAGATGGCACCGCCGAGTTTTCTGATATCGGCAGGCGTTTTCACCCAACTTGACGTTTTGGTATCGAATTTTCCAAGCTGCTGAAGCGCTCGGTATTGTTCCTCCGTCAAAATTTCAATGCCCATAGCAGCAGCCATATCAAGGGCGTTGTTTTCAGGTTTATATTCTTTCCTTGCCTCCAGCGCCTCACGGTCGTAACAAGCACTCCTTCGGCCTTTAGGGCTTTCTGCTGAGCAGTCATAAAAGATGAATTCGCCCGTTTTTTCATCATGGCCAACCACATCCGGTTCGCCGCCGGTGCTTTCCATTTCATGAAGTGACCATAGTTTTTCCCGGCTGGCTTCTAGCCTTTCCTGCACATTGGCCCAAGCAAGACCTTGATGCCTGTTCATATTTTTCTCAAATCGGCTTTTTAATGCTCTGAGCAATGCTTCCCGTTGTTCAGAAGACAACTCCTTTTTATTTTCCATTTGCTTGAAATGTTGTTTTGATTTGCTTGGATTTGATTCCCCTCACTGCCACTCAAACTTCCACCTCGCAAATGCCTCCATCGCCTCATATTCCGAAAGCCCTAAGCTGCGATAAAGCCCCGCCGTTGCTGCGTTCCGCTCCTTGGCACGCTGCCAGAACTCCCGCTCGTCTTCGCCGGGGAAGGGGGCGCTGTCCTTCTGCGACTGGTGCATGAAAATAGCCTTTTGCTTGCGGGCCACCTGGTCCGGTGACATCGGCACGGCCATGTCAATCTCGTGGATGGGGAACTCGTGCCAGGCGCCTCGGTAAAGCCAGAGCCAGCAGTCCTTCGCCCATTTTTTGTCCTTCAGTTTTTCGAAGGCAGCGAAAATGGCGTTCAGGCAGACCCGGTGCGTGCCGTGCGGGTCGGCGAGGTCGCCAGCGGCATAGACCTGGTGGGGCTGCACTTTTTCGATTAAATCAGCCACCACGTCAATGTCCGCTTGGGTGATATCGCCCTTGCGCACCTTGCCCGTTTCATAAAACGGCATGTCCAGGAAGTGGATTTTGTCGTCGGTGAGGCCGGAATAGTGAGCGCCCGCCCGTGCCTCTCCCCGGCGGATGAGGCCCTTGATGCTCCGCACTTCCGGGATGTCCGGCTCGCCCTGCTTCTTGTTTTTCAGGAACCTGAGAATCTTCTTGTAGCGCTTCTCCATGTCGGCGTCCATCAGTCCCTGTGACTCGCCGAATTCCAGCAGGAACTCCGCATAGCGCTGGGCGTCGTGGTCGTGCACGGCGATGTTGCCGCTGGTCTGGTAGGCCACGTGGACCTCGTGCCCTTGGTCAACGAGCCGCATGAAGGTGCCGCCCATCGAAATCACGTCGTCGTCGGGGTGCGGCGAGAAGATAATGACCCGCTTTTTGCCCGGGGTTGCCCGCTCTGGACGGGTGGAGTCATCGGAATTAGGTTTGCCGCCCGGCCAGCCGGTGATGGTGTGCTGTAGCCGGTTGAAAATCTTGATGTTAAGCTCGTAGGCCCCGCTTTCAAGCAGCATCAGTTCGCTGAGGCCGTGCTCGTTGTAGTCCTCGTTGGTGAGTTTGAGGATGGGCTTGCCCGTTTGTCGGCTCACCCAAGTCACCGCCTGGCAAGCCAGTTCCTCCGTCCAGTTGCAGACGCCACAGAGCCACGGCGCTTTGTTTTGTGTCAATTGCTCGGCAGCAGCTTTGTCCAAAATCACCTTTACGTTGGGGTGTTTTTGCAAAAAAGTGGCAGGGATGGCCGTTGTGATTTCCTCCTCCAGTGCCTTGGCGAGTACCGATGCCTTGTGTTGCCCCCAAGCCAACAGGAACACCGTGCGGGCCTTCATGATACTGGCCACACCCATGGTGATTGCCCTCGTTGGCACGTCTTCCTCCTGCCCGAAGTCCTTGATGGCGTCCCGGCGGGTGAGGCCGTCGAGGCGCACCATGCGGGTGAGGGAGCTTTCCCAGGAGCCCGGCTCGTTGAAGCCAACGTGACCCGTTCGCCCGATGCCTAACAGTTGGATGTCGATGCCGCCGTTCAGGTTGATTTGCTTTTCATACCAAGCGCAGTATTCCTGCGCCTTTTCCATCGGTACGGTACCGTCGGGGATGTGGATGTTTTCCTTCGGAACGTCCACGTGGTCGAACAGGTGCTCGTGCATGAAATGCCAGTAGCTCTGCGGCGCCTCCTTTTCCATCGGGTAGTACTCGTCGAGGTTGAAAGTGACCACGTTGTGGAAGCTCAGGTTTTCCTCCTGATGCAGCCGCACCAACTCCCGGTACACCTGAATCGGCGAGGAGCCAGTGGCCAGTCCAAGCACGATTTTCTCCCCATCTTGCTGTTTTTGGCGGATGGCTAGGGCAATGCTCCGCGCCACGTGGATGGAGGCTTCCCGGCTGTCGTCCCAGATTTTGACGGGGAGCTTCTCGAAGGTTTTGAACTGGAACTTGAGGGTGGGCTGGGTTACGGCTGATGATAGCATATTCGGTTGTTTTTTTTGATTTTTACGTTTTGTTTTGGCGGTCTTTTCGAGTTGGGGCGAAGTTACAAACTTCGCTGTTGTAGGGAAATGGATGCGGATAATTAAGGGGACGTTTCAAAACCGCCGCTCAATAACGTGAAGGCTATAGTTTCGAACCCCGTTCCGAACTAATCCACCCGAAGCTTGTGCCTCAGCGCCAATATCCCCTTCACCACTTTACGAAGGCCCTGCACTTGCTCCTGGCTCATCTCCCTTTTCGAGATAATGTTCGCCTGCAGCTTGGTCTGGTAAACAAGGAAAACTTCCTTCGTCTCCACGACTTGGTAGATTTTGTCCCAGGTCATTTTCGTCTCAAAACTTTCCCCTTTCATCGCTATCCACTCAAAGTCCACTGTCCATACTATGCGCTCCGTGAAGCGGTTTTTGGTACGGAAGGCATTGCGGCATTTGAAGTAAATCAGCGCTGGCAGGAACAGCAAAAAATAAATCCCCAAGAAAAGCTGTGCATAAAATATCCGCCCTTGCATATTACCATATCCTTTATAAAAAACAGGAGCCATAATGAGCATAAATGCACCCAACACGGTGAGAACAATCATGGCTGGCCGCCGATATGAGGTGTAAAAACTGGCCTTCAGGAACTCCCGAAAACTCAGCTGACTGGTGAATTTTACTTGGTTCATTTTAATGAGTTTTAGAATTCCAAACCAGCGCCGCCGCCCCCAACAGCGCCGCATCGTTTTCACCCAAAGTGGAGGCCAATACCTTGATTTTGGCACCTTTGTGAAACGCCAAGGCATGCCGTTCCAGGCTGGCAATAGTGGGCTCGAAAAGCAGGTCGCCCGCCATGGTCAAGCCGCCAGACAGCACGATGGCTTCCGGCTCGAACCATGCCGCCATATCCGCCAGTGCCCTACCCAGGGTCTCGCCCGTTTGCAGGAATGCCTTTTTTGCCAAAAAATCGCCCGAAATGGCGGCCTCCGAAATGCGCCGGGCCGTCATGGCCTCATAGCTGATGCTGCGCAATGGGCTGTCATCCATCAGGTTGGCCATGAGGTCGAACACCGTGCGCTTCAGGCCAGTAGCACTCACGTAGGTCTCCAAGCAGCCAAAACGCCCACAGCCGCAGGCCCTTCCACTGGGCTGCACACAGACATGCCCCGCCTCGCCGCCATGCCCAAACTCGCCGCCCAGCAATTGCCCATTGGCCACGATGCCACAGCCGAGACCCGTGCCCAGCGTCAGCAGCATGAAGTTTTTCATGCCTTTTGCTGCGCCAAAATGCCACTCTCCGAGCGTGCTGGCGTTGCCGTCCTTCACTAGGGAGACCGGAATACGCTGCCGCTCGTACACGGTTTTCACAAACTCCACCTTTGGTGAAAAAGGCAAGTTGGCAGCGTTCTCGATGGTGCCTTCCTGCTCGTTGACGCTGGGCGCACCGGCTCCGATGCCCACCACTTGCACGGAGTCATCGGCCATCAAGCCGTCAATGCTTGCAAAAAGGTGTTGGAAAAAGTCGTGCTCGTCCACCCGTTCGTTGGTGGAAAAAGAAGACCGACTGATGATATTGCCAGCCGGGTCTATCAATGAGAGTTTGGTGGAAGTGCCTCCTATGTCAATGCCGAGTGCTAGTTGCATGGTCAAGTTCAGTTGGTGATGCAAATTGCTAGTTTCAGCAGCAAATCTAAAAAGTTGGAACTGGGGAGAAGTTATTTTTTGGTTTTCACCGACCACCGCCCCATCTTCACCGCCAACTAGCAAGGGCAAGGTTTACTACTTTTGCCTTCGTCCTTTTTACTTTTTACTTAAACATCATGCAAACCTCTTCTTTTGAAGTAACCGGAGGCCGCCAGTTGAGCGGCAGCATCGTGCCGAAAGGTGCCAAAAACGAAGCCCTTCAAGTCATCTGTGCCCCACTGCTGACTGCTGAAAAAGTCATCATCTCCAACATCCCAGATATTGCAGACGTGCGCAGCCAGATTGAGCTGATGCGGGGCCTTGGAGTGAAGGTGGAGCGCCTTGCCACGGACACCTACAGCTTTCAGGCCGACGAGATAGACCGCAATCTTTTTGAGAATAAAAACTTCCTTGGCAATGCCCGCCGCATCCGTGGCTCGGTGATGCTGATGGGGGCGCTATTGGGTCGCTTCCGCAAGGCGCTGTTGCCGCAGCCCGGCGGTGACAAAATCGGGCGACGCAGGCTCGACACCCACTTTCTTGGCCTCCAAAAACTCGGTGCCGAGTTTCGCTACGACGCCGAGGAGCGCATGTATTTCATCGAAGCACCCCAGCTCCGTGGCACGCACCTGCTCATGGACGAAATCAGTGTGACCGGCACGGCCAACGTCCTTTTCGCCGCTGTGCTTGCCGAAGGCACCACCACCATTTACAACGCCGCTTGTGAGCCTTATGTGCAGCAGCTTTGTAAAATGCTGAACAAAATGGGCGCAAAAATTAGCGGCATCGGCTCCAACCTGCTCACCATCGAGGGTGTCACCTCACTCGGCGGAGCGGAGCATCGATGCCTGCCGGACATGATTGAAATTGGAAGTTTTATTGGCTTGGCGGCAATGACGCAGTCCGAACTGACCATCAAGGATTGCAGCGTGACCGAACTGGGAAACATCCTGCCCGTGTTCGAGCGGATGGGCGTTAAAATGGACATCCAAGGCGACGATATCCACATCCCAGCACAGGAGGAAATCGAAATCCAGTCGTTCATTGACGGCTCCATCATGACGGTGTACGATTCGCCGTGGCCGGGCTTCACCCCCGACCTCATGAGCATCATCCTTGTGATGGCCACTCAGGCAAAGGGAAGCGTTTTGATACACCAAAAAATGTTCGAGAGCCGCCTTTTCTTCGTGGACAAGCTGATTGACATGGGCGCACAAATCATCCTCTGCGACCCGCACCGGGCCACGGTCATCGGCCTCAACCGCCGCTTCCAACTGCGGGGCATCGAAATGACCTCGCCGGACATCCGGGCGGGCGTGGCACTGCTCATCGCCGCACTCTCAGCACGTGGCAAGAGTGTCATCCACAATATCCATCAAATTGACCGGGGCTATGAGCGTATTGACGAGCGGTTGAATGCACTGGGGGCGGAGATTCGGAGGGTGTGAAACGGAAGTCTCAGGATACAAGATTGAATGTTACAGCTCGAACCTCAAACTTTGACGAGCTACTAATTTTTTTTGCAAATCGTTGATTATCAGTTGATTTAAACATGGTTATTGCAATGGTTTTACCCATGCCTTGTAATGCCAAGATTACATTGCTAACTTTTCACCTCAAGTAATTTGCTGGGCACTTCAGAACTTACGTTAAAAATCTTCCCTCCACACAGCCCGGCAAACTCTCATATCTGGTCTCCGTTTTCCACTAAAAATTTGATTCCCTTGCCAGCGATTGGTATTCGGGCTTGCTTCTTCCTCATCATTTCAGGGTTACACATCGGTCTATTCACACCATTATTTTGATCAAAAACATCAATGTAAACCACCATGCCGCAAGGGCGAGGCCGGGGATTGTTTTCGTGTCGATACTTACAGTTATTACTAAAACAAACATTATGCGTATTCAGTATTACCTGACTTGCTTTTGTTTGCTCCTGCTCGGAGCTTCCAATCTTCAAGCTCAAACACAGTATGTTGGCCCAAACAACGGCGACTGGTTGACACCTGTCAACTGGAACAATAGTCTTCCCGCAGCTGGCAACGATGCCCAAATTTATGGGGTCGTGACCGTGGCAATAAACAGTCCGCTCAACGTCAATTTCAACATCACCGCCTTCGGCAACATCTCGGCCACGGATGCCGTGGCCATTGCCACGGGCGGCTCCATTTCCAACTCCGGCACGATGGGCGTCGCCAGCAGTGGCAGCCTGACCAACAGCGGAACCTTTCGCAATTCTGTACGGACCAAAAACGAGGGCAGCTTTGTGAACAACGCCTACCTCCATAACCCCGGCGACTTCACCAATGCCACAGGCGCAACACTGACCAACAACGAGATTTTCTTCATCGAAGCTGGAAACTTGCTCAATGAGGGCACTTTTGCCAATAAGAACAAGGCGATAGTTGACGAATGCTCTTCGGCGAAAAACACGGGAGCATCAACAACTCGGGAGGAGTCTTTGATATGCATGGCATTTTGTCCAAAAAAGGTACCCTGACGGGCAATGCCATCAATAACCAGGGTGGTTACATCCACATGGCAGCCACTTCGGCTGCACCCACCGTTTGTAAAACGGCACTTTTAGTGCAAACATTGACGGGGACATAAAAGTGTAAGCCAATTCCATCGTACGTCGCTATTGAATGGGCGGTGGGCTGCCAACTCAACCATTTCAACGAGGAGGCCATCGAATACAGAAGTGGAAACGAAACAAGTGAAGCGGCAATTACGCCAAACACTTCCGTGCAGGTGTTCCCGAATCCAGCCGAGGACAGAATCTTCCTTGAATTTGGTGAAGTACACAACGAAGCGGCCATGGTGCGTCTTTTCGATATCAATGGCCGGGCGATGAAGGAGTGGGAAATCGAGGCAAGTAGCGCCCCTGTTGAACTTCAATTTGACGGTTTGCGGAGCGGCCAATACTTGCTCTGGATAGCCGTCGAGGGCAAAGCGCCAGTTTCAAAACGAATCATTATCGCTATTACGAAATAATACTGAAATACCCCTGTTTTCAAGCACTGGACCTCCGCCCCCCCCCCGCCGGAGGTTCTTTTTTATGGGTGAATAAGCTAGGAGAGAAAATCTTGGGAGTAATATTTTGCGCCATTTTCCCCCATCACCGCCGCCACTTCTATTTCCGAAAAATACCGCCGCACCATGCCCACCACATCAACATACCCACCGCCCAGCAAGCACACCGGCCAGTCCGACCCGAACATTAGACGCTGTGTGCCGAACGCCTCCGTCACGAGGTCGAGGTAGGGCACAAAATCTTCGTACTTCCAGCTCCGCCAGTCTGCCTCCGTCACCATGCCAGACACCTTGCAGTACACATTTTCGTGCTTCGCAATCTCCCGCATCAGCGCCGCCCAGCCGTCGAGGTAGCCGTCTTTGATGTATGGTTTGGCGAGGTGGTCTAGCACGAATTTTTGACGAGGAAAAAGTTTGATGAATTCAAGGACAGCGCCCAATTGATGTGGGAAAACGAGGATGTCGTAAGTGAACCCGTGCTTTTCCAAGGCAGCGATACCATGGCAAAAATCTTTGCGGAGCAAGAAATTCACGTCTGCCTCGCCCTGCACGATGTGGCGGAACCCAGCTAATTTTTCAAACTGTGAAAAATAGTCCAAGCGCTGCTCTACATCCGGCGAACGAAGGTCAACCCAGCCCACCACTTTTTTTACAAAATCATGATTTTCAGCAAGTTGGAGCAAAAAATGCGTCTCCGCCTCCGACTGGTCGGCCTGCACGGCAATGCAGCCAGAGATACCATTGGCGGTGAGTTCCGGCAGCAAATCAGGTGGCAAAAAGTCCCGTTGAAGGGCTTTCATCGAGTCGTCAATCCAAGCGTCACGGATTGGGTCAAATTGCCAGAAATGTACGTGGGTGTCGAGCATGGTAGCGTCGCCTTTAGGCGGCGTATTTTTATGATTTACTGATGGCAACAAGCTAAAGCTTGTTGGACTGCGCCGCCTAAAGGCGACGCTACTTCACCACTGGAAATTTAAACTTCGATTTCAGCATCACCCGCTTGCCCGTTTGGCCGGACTTTCGGGTGGCCTCAATGACTTCGAGGACGTGCAGTGCATGTTCAGCAGCGATGAGCGGCTCCTGCCCGGTCAAGAGGCTCTCGGCGATGACCGATGCGCCCTGCTGCCAGACGTAGGTGCCGGGGTCAGGCACGAATCGCTCGCCCTCC
>JAHEAS010000774.1 GCA_024642645.1 Saprospirales bacterium
GTTTTCGCCGTGAAGGGCAGGGAAAACATGATACCTCGCCAGCACAAGGAACAGGTTCACCAATACATGAACGGTGTTCTGGTGAACCGCAAGCACAAACTGCTGCAAGTTCATTGCATGCCCGACCATTGCCACCTGTTCGTTGGGCTGCACCCGGCGCAGAGCATTTCCGACCTTGCGGAGGAAGTCAAAACTGCCGCCACGAAGTTTATCAAGAAGCAGCCTTGGATGCCTTTCGATTTTTCATGGCAGAAGGGGTTTGGTGCATTTTCCTATTCACGGTCACACATTGACGCCGTGGTGAAATACATTCAAAACCAGGAGGAACACCATTCGGGACGCAGCTTTCGAGCGGAGTACCTTGATTTGCTAAATAAGTTTGAAGTGGAATTCGACGAGCGGTATTTGTTCGAATATTATGATAACATCTGAGACTGCATGGCCCAATCACGTGCCGGGGCTACGCCCCTCAACGGTAGGGGGAACGTTAATTGCTACAAACGGGGGCGGGGCTACGCCCCTTATCGGTCAGCGGGAAAGGATGGTTTTCCCAAATATTGGAATATGTTTGCAAGGACAATGCCCTTGGGATACGCCCTTTTCAGCTAATTTTAATTGAAAATGCAAACCACCACCCACAAACTCTTCCTCTCCTACTCCCACAAGGACGAACCCCTCAAAGACCAGCTCAACGTCTTTCTCGCCCCCCTGCGCCGCAGCGGCAAAATCGCCGTCTGGCAAGACCGCCAGATACTTGCTGGTACGGAATGGGACGCCGCCATCAAACAGGAGCTGGCCGAGGCGGACATCATCCTGCTGCTGATCAGCCCCGATTTCATTGCCTCGGACTATATTTGGAAATATGAAATCGCCGGGGCGATGGAGCGTCACGAGCGGCGGGAAGCGGTGGTCGTGCCCATCATCGTGCGGCCTTGTGAGTGGCACGACATGCCCTTCGCCAAGGTGCAGAGTTTGCCCCGCAACGCTAAACCCGTAACAACCTACACCAACCAAGACGAGGCTTGGCTTGAGGTGGTGCAGGGGATAAAACGATTGGTAGATTTGTAATTTTGCCCAAAAACAAATTTCAAAAAATCAATCCTCACCACACACATGGCCAAACCAAAACTCAAAGACCTCCGCACCTTCCTCGACAGCCTCGATGAAAACGAACTTCGGGAAGAACTCCTCAAACTCTTCGGCAAGCTGACCCAAGTACAAGAATTTTACGCCCAAGAACTCATGTCAGACAAGGAGCGAAAGGCCATGCTGGAAGGGTATCGGCGCAAGATTTACGGGTACTTTTGGACTCGAACGGGCAACCGAAAGCGGCCTAGCAACGCCAAGCTCCGGGAGTTACTTACCAATTATGAAAAGGTATCGGTGTTTCCATCGGAGGTGATTGACCTACTGCTTTACCGGGTGGAGGTGGCCACTGCTTATGCCAGCAAACTTGGCAGAATGCCGGAAGCAAGCTACAAGGCGAGCTACAATGCCTTCAAAAAAGCAGTGGAAATGATGGCCCTCCACCAATTCGAAGACAGGTTCCGAGAGCGTTGCGAGGCGCTTTTTAAGTACAAAAACTTGGAAGATTGGTACATCGAAATGATGAAAGTTGCCTACCACGAGCACATCAAAGCATGATGCTTACAAGCGGCAAGCACTGCCCCACTAATTCCCCAATTCCCTAATTCCCCAATTCCCTAATTCCCACCTACACTGGCTGAAACGGCAACTCCGCCGCAAACGGCAGCGCATGTTCCAAGTCCAGTTTGGCAGAAAAAACGCCGGTGTCCTCGGTTTCCAGCTTGAAGCCCCGGTCCTTGAACATCCGAATCATGTGCGAATTGTTGCGCAGAACCGAAGCGTTCACCTGTTTGATGCCTTTGTCACGGGCGATTTCCAGCATGTAGTCGGTCATCAGGCTCCCGAGGCCCTGGTTCTGCCAAGGGTCAGCCACGAGGATGGCGAACTCTGCCGTTTCGCCCCATGCATCGGCGATGATGCGCACCACACCTGCCATGTGTTTTTTACCATCTTCGGTGATTTCCACAATCAAGGCCATCTCCCTATCGTAGTCAATCTGCGTAAGGCGAGTCAAGAACTCGTGCGTGACTTTGGGAACAAACCCAAAGAACCGGAAGTACAACGACTGGTCGGACAAGCGCTTGAACATCTCGGCCTCCATCGGCTCGTCTTCTGGGCGGATGGGTCGCAAAATGGCTTCCCGGTTGTCTTTGAGCAGGATTGTTTTGACATATTTTTCAGGATAAGGCGAAATGACCAGGTGATGCCACGGATGCCCTTTTTGTCGCGGCTGGTACTCGTTGAGCCCGATGCGGGCGTCCACAACAATGCCACCGGTTTCGTCCACGAGGTAGGGGTTGATGTCCATCTCACGCACCTCGGGGAAGTCCATCAGGACGTAGGCAAACTTCTGAATCGTGAAAGCCAACTCTTCCAAATCTACGCCAGGAATGCCCCGGAAGCCCTTTAATTG
>JAHEAS010000775.1 GCA_024642645.1 Saprospirales bacterium
TTTTAGCATCAAATACATCCACTTTGTTTTCATGCAGGCAGAAAAAAGTGTTGGCACTGGCACCTATCCAAATCTGGTGCTGATGGTCTTCATAAAAATTGAAATTCCCGGACTTATCAATTTTTGCAAGCAAGGAATCAGTGGCTGCGTTAACAATCATCCCATTTTGGAAATAAGCTGGGTGTTGCCCAAAACAAGACAACCAGATTCTGCCCCTGCTGTCCTCAAAAATATTGACAACTTCGTTGTCTGGAAGACCATCCTTCATCCCAAAAACCTTGAACCTAGTGCCATCGAACCGAGCCAAGCCCTTGTCCGTCCCGAACCATATAAAGCCCTTCTGGTCCTGCACCGCACAGTAAACCACCCCACTGGGTAGCCCTTCGGTTACACCATAGTGCAGGTATGCTGGCTCTTGTCCATGGCATGGCAGTACCCACATTGGCATGAGCAGCATGGCTATCAATGGTCGCAAAAAGCTCAATTTCATAGCGTGAAAAGTACGCCGATTTTTCAAAAACGCCCCCCACAACCTTTTAACCCTGTCGAAAAGCAAAACAACCATGCAGTTTTTTCCCATTTTTGTTCCATCAACACTTGTCCCAAACCGAAATTGACGCACATGTTTCTCCGATTGCTCGCCCTATTTGCTTGTTTGTTTTTGGTAAAAACTGCCCCGGCGCAGGATGCTGCCACTTGGAAAAAAAATGGCAACGACCTATTGGCCGCTGGTCAGTTTCAGCCTGCCCTCGATGCCTTTTTGAATGCCGAGAAAATTGCCCCAATTGATACAGAAACGCACACGAATATTGGTATTTGCCACTATCACCTTCACCACCCGGCAGAAGCTGAGGCGCAACTTTTAGCTGCCTTACAGGCAAAAAAAGAACCACCCCCAGTATGTCACCTCTACCTCGCCAAGCTTTACCAGGGGCGACTCGAATTTGAAAAAGCCGCCCATTTTTACAAGCAGTTTTTGAGTAAAACACCTAATGACCATCCCTGGCGTCCGGCCGTTCGTGATGAAATCAGGCGCTGTTCGACTGGCCTGCGCCTGCGCCGTCAGCCCCTGCTTGCCGCTGTGATACCGCTCGCCGACATCAATTCCAATGCCGACGATTTCAAGCCATTGCCCAGCCCTTCCGGGCAGGAGCGGCTCTATTTCTCTGCGAATGGCCGAAGCACCACCGCCACCGATATCTTTTTTACCGAAGTAAAAGCAGGCGATTGGTCGGCACCCAAGCCGCTGAACCGCTTTGTTAATGGTGCCGATAACGAAGTTGCCCTCGGCTTTGACCAGGGTGGAACCAACCTCTTTTTTTTTAGGGGAGAAACCCTTCAAAGCGGCCAAATACTCGTGGACTCTTTCCGGGAAAACCCCCTCGAACGCACCCTGTTTTTCGAGTCGTTCAGTGGTCCCATGCGCACAGATGAGGGCGATTGCGAACCCTTTTTCTTCAACGACAGTATCCTCCTATTTGCCAGTAGGCGGGTAGGTGGCTTTGGTGGCTTCGACCTCTACGTTAGCGCCCAAAGCAACGGCATTTGGAGCCCCGCACTAAACCTTGGGCCCGTTATCAACTCCGCTTACGACGAGACCTCGCCCTTCCTCTCACGGGACGGGCGCACCCTCTATTTTTCGAGTAACGACGCTGCACGCAGCATGGGCGGCTTCGATGTCTTGCGGGCCACCTACCTCGACTGGTCGGCCCGTTGGTCACCGCCCATCAACCTCGGTCCGCCCATCAACTCCGCTGCCGACGACAATCATTTCACACTCTCCCACGGGGGCGACCGGGGCTTTTTCGACTCCGACCGCATCACTGGCGAGGGCGGGCGTGACCTTTTCGTGGCACTTTTTGACCAACCACGTGAATGGCAACTGAGCGAGTCGTCGCCTGTGGCCTTTTGCCTGGTTGCCGAAGGTAAAGAAACAGCCAAAATAAGTGAACGGGCCCTACAGCCACCCGGCAGCCCGTCACTGCTAGATTTTTTTGAAGAAATCAGCTCCTTTGAACTGCCGGTGATGACGCTGCCCCCACCCGGCGGCACCCCATCCGAACGGACCGTCAACCAGTTTGCGTTGCTGGCGCAATTGCTCAAAAAATATCCGAAACTGGATGTCACGGTTGCGCTCCACTCCACTGATGGGGACGATGCCGTGGGCGCTTTTTTGTTCGCTTCGCAAACGGCCACCGACCTGCTACGGCAGGAGGGCATCGGCCCAGACCGGGTGACGCTGCTCTTCGTTGGCCCAAATTTTCCAATTGCCGAAGCTGCTTCCGAAGCGAACCGCCGTGCTGAGGTTTTTATCGAAAATCCGGCACTATTAACTTTTGAGTTGCGCCGTCCGCCGCTTCCACCGGGTGCATTCAAAGCGCAATTTTTTCAAAAAAGCATGACCAGTCTTGCCTACTGGGTGACAGTGGAGGGCGAACGGGAAGCGGTTGACGGAAAGGGTCTTGCAAAGCTTTTTGAACTGTACCCAACTGGACTGT
>JAHEAS010000776.1 GCA_024642645.1 Saprospirales bacterium
GGTTTGTGTTGTTCAGGTCGATGATGTTCAAGCTGGCCAAATTAAAAGATTGACCTTCGCAAATGGATGGGGGTTGGCTGTTCAATTGCAAGTCCGGTGGTGTAGCGTTGCCAGTTATGTCCACAGAGGCTTGCGCCGTGCAGGGCGGATTAGAGGCAGGGTTGGTCACCGTTAAGGTATAAGTCCCCGGAGTGCTGGTCGTGATTAAGGGTTCGTTGCTCATGAACCCGTTCGGCCCTGCCCATTGAAGCAAAGCGCCAGTGGGAACTGAGCTGAGTCCATCCAGCGTGATGGCTGGATTCGTGCAGCTAAGTGGATCTGGGAACGGCGGATTTATCAGAGCTACCGTTATGATTTCATCAAATACTACAGTAATAACACTGTCACAGCCCTGCCAGTTGGGCAAGACATATGTTACTGGAGTGGGCGGACAATATTGTTGTCCATTTATAATAATGCAGTCTCCTTGGCAAACTGTCACCGTCTCGACAGTAGATACCGGCGGGATGTTGGTGATGTTCACGATGACCATGCTGTCGCAGCCCAAATAAGATGTCAGTGTAAAAGAGCCGGAGGTACAAACTGGCTGGAAGCCGACCTCGATACAAGCGCCGATGCAGAGAGCTGTGTCAATAATTGTTGGGGGTATGGCAGGGCCAATGGTCACTAACATGCAGTCGTCAGAAAAGTCGCCACAGAAGGGTGCGGCGGAGGAGTTGAACTGGGCGATAGTCATGCTTAGGTTCATTCCAACAAGTGTGTTGAGCAATCCTGCTGCGGTATTGGCGTAGGAAAATCCGCACAGATTGTAAGTGCCCGGTGGTAACCCCGACATGTTGGGGGTTGGGTTGACGGATTGGATAATTCCATTTTCCGAAATGACCCAGGCATAGCTATACTCCGCTGGGCTGGGTTCCATGTTTCCGCCAGTATAAAGTGGAGTTATGTTGAGGTTGAGGCCAGGGTCACCAATGCATCCCTGCACGTCGGGGTTTGTCAAAGTGCCGCCGTTTGCATTGCAAACCGTGCAGGAAGAGGTGCCGCAGGCAAAGGTCAGGGAGAAGTTGTTGAGCGTGCCGACATCTTGGCTGCAAATGTCATTGACGGTCAAAGTCCAAGTTCCGTTGGCTGGCTGCCCTGATACATTGAAGTCGTTGAGGTCGCAACCAGGGGCTTGGTTGGCGCCAGTCATGGGGTCGGTGACGCCGCCGCAGGGCATCGTCCAGTTTCCGACGAGACAACAGGTGCCGCTTTGGCAGGCACCTGTATTGCACATGTATTCTGTGTTGTTGGTGAGGGGGTTGCCTGTGCCTGGCACGATGCACACGTCAATATTGTCTGCATCCGTTCCACAGCCACCTGTGCCGTTGTTGGCATCGGCCATGACCATGTAGTTGACACCGCTGGGGGAGGTGAGCGTTACACAAAGGTCGCCGACCCAAGTATGTGTGATGGAGAAGCAGACGGACGTCAGCGGACATTGCCCAAGGTCGTTCGGGCCGCTAACGGTTACATCCAGCGTTCCTTGAAAGGTCCCGTTGTCCTGAATTGGCACGGGGCAGTTGCCCGTGGTCAGGCAATCGCAAGGTTGAGCCAAAAGCGGTGTCAATGCAGTGATGGAGAGCAGCATGGCTGCTAAAAGGTACTTTTTGCCATTCATATTTATAGTCGTTTCTTGCTTGCCTTTACTGGGTGGGCAAAACCATTTTGAGCGAATGAGAATCACTTGCTTTTCTAGTGGTCAAATGCACCAACTGCATTGGGAGCAAAAGAAAAATAGAAATACAAGTCATTGCAAACCAATCATCTATGCAATACTTTTTCAAATTTAAACAGGCTTTTCATTTCAGATATTTTCACTTAGTAAAAGCGCAAATAAGGTAGGCGCAAGTTGCTCAAAGGGATTCTAATTGTCGGAGTTGGGAGGCTTACCGTTGGTGAAGCGGGCTGGCAAAGTTAACTCGCAAGAACTGTTTTGTTGGCAAAAAATAAACATAATTTGAGTTTTGCCAACAATTGTACTAAAATCCTTATTCTTCGCAGTTTTTTACGCTGAATCGCCCATCTTTTTAAGAAAATCAGGCAATTGCCGCAAAGCCGCCAGTTCTCGCTGCCGAATCCTGATTTCCTCTGCTGGAATGCCGAAGTATGCCTTGCCGCCTTCCAAATCTTTTGAAACGCCCGACTTGGCACTCACCACTGCCCCAGCCCCGATGCGTACTCTCGCTGCCACCCCCACCTGTCCGTACAGTACCACGCCGTCTTCCAAAGTAGCCTTTCCGCCTACCCCCACCTGTCCGGCCAGCAGGCAGTTTTTTCCAATGACCGCTCCGTGTCCCACGTGTACTTGGCAGTCCAGTTTCGTGCCTTCGCCAATCACCGTATCGCCGGACACGCCCCGGTTGATGGTGCAGCCTGCCCCAATGTCAACATGGTCGTGGATGATGACCCGCCCACCGGAGCGCCATTTTTTGAAGCCTTCTGCGTTTTTTT
>JAHEAS010000777.1 GCA_024642645.1 Saprospirales bacterium
TACGGGAAAGGCTATAAAACGCGATACTTCGGCCAAGAAAAAAAGCCCGGACGATGGTTTCAACGGGGGCTGATGTTTTGCGAAGTACCCAGCTTTTACCAAAAATTGTTTGAGACAAGTAATCAAAAATCAATGAGCAAATATTTACCCTTATTAATAGTTTGTATCGGCCTTTTCACGCAATGCGTGCCCCCATCAGAGGAGAAAACGCAGGGCGTACACCTCGATTTCACGAACCCTACCTACCAGGCCGTCTATGACCTAAAAGACCGTGGACAAACCGACAGCCTGCTCAGCTATTTTAAAAACAAGGATGCCACGCTGCGCTATATGGCCGTCATTGCATTCGCCTCCATCAAGGACAACGCCGCCATTGACAGTTTGGCATACATGCTGGGTGACCCAGAAGAAGAAATCCGAATCGCAGCAGCCTATGCCTTAGGGCAAATTGGCGACAAAAAAGCCGAACCACTCCTCATCAAAGGATTTGACCGAAGTGATACCGTCGGCATTTCGAAGAACATCAACGCTGCCATCATGGAAGCTGTCGGGAAATGCGGCACCATGAAGATGCTCGATGCACTCACTAGCATTAGCAGTTACAAAGTAACCGACACCACGCTACTTGAGGGGCAGGCATGGGGCATTTACCGCTTCGGCTTGAGAGACTCCATCTCCTTGGCTGGTACGACGAAAATGATGGACTTTGCCACCAGTTCAAAGTACCCGAACAGCGTCCGTTTCATTGGCGCCAACTACCTTTCGAGGATGAAAAAAATTGAGCTTGAAAAAGGCGACAGCATCCTAGCACCTGCACTGGCTCGGGAAGAGGACTACCGCATACGGATGTGCCTCGCCATTGCACTCGGTAAAACAAAAACCGAACGTGCGACGAACGCCCTTCTCTTGCAATACAACGTGGAACGGGATTACCGGGTGAAGTGCAACATCCTGCGGGCCCTCGGCAATTTTGACTATGAAACCGTAAAAGCCACCGTTTACAATGCACTTTCCGATCAAAATATTCCAGTAGCCGTCACGGCTGCCGAGTTTTTCGTAGACCACGGTGTGGCCACTGAGGCCAGCACTTACTGGGAAATTGCTAAACAACCTGGCCGTAAGTGGCAGGTGGCCATGACGATGTACGCTGCAGCCTCCAAGTACCTACCTTATGGCTTTGAAGAAACCCGCAAATACCTCAATTGGGAAATCAAGCGCCGATTCGAGAATGCTGAATCTCCTTATGAAAAGGCCGCTGCCCTGAAGGCGCTTGGTCAATACGGATGGAACTACCGTTACATCCGCGATGCCGCCTACCCGTCAGAGTTTGTAGTAGTGCGCACTGCCAGTGTGGAGGCATTGGCCAACATTGCCCGAATGCCGAATTTCAACGCTTTTTTTGGTGGGGGCAACACCGCCAGAAGGGAATTGGCCGAGTGTTTTCAGGATGCCATCACTACGGGCGATGTGGGAATGATGGCTGCCGCTGCCGAGGTACTTCGGGATTCTACGGTCAATTTCAAGACTGTTTTCGACAGCGTCTCGGTGTTCGAAAATGCACTGAAAAAACTCCGGCTCCCGCAAGAAATTGAGACCTACAATGAGGTTAAGCAGACACTTGATTATTTTAAAGGTGTAAAATACGTGGCCACCAAACCAAAGTTTACCCATAAAATTGACTGGAAAATCATCACCGACCTCAAGCCCGGCTCCACTGTACTCATCAAAACCAAAAAGGGAAGCATTACCCTCGACCTGCTCACCGACCAAGCACCCGGCACGGTGTCCAATTTCCTGGAGTTGATAAAAGACAAATATTACAACGGAAAAAACTTCCATCGCATCGTGCCCAATTTCGTGGCACAAGGCGGCTGTTCCCGTGGCGATGGTTATGGTGGTCCCAGCTACGCCATCCGCTCAGAGCTGCCCTACCTACACTATGACCAAGCCGGCTACGTGGGGATGGCATCCGCAGGAAACAACACAGAGTCGTCACAGTTTTTCATCACATATAGCCCCACTCCGCACCTCGACGGCAAATACACCATCTTCGCAAAAGTGATAGAAGGAATGGATGTCGTGACCAAGCTTGAAATGGGTGATGTGATGGATGAAGTGATACTTGTTGAGCCGAAATCATAGTTGGCCCAAAAGGGGTAAACAGTTCGACAGTTGGCAGTTCACCCCCGTGGGGTTGACAGTCAGGCACTGATATAAACCTGAATCCATAACAATAAAGCAATAAAACAATAAAGCAATCCATAAAATGAAATCCACACCACTGACAGAAAAGCATATCGCCCTCGGCGCAAAAATGGCCGAATTCGCTGGCTACAACATGCCCATCTCCTACGCTGGCATCCGGGAAGAACACGAATGTGTGCGCACAGGCGTTGGCGTTTTTGACGTATCGCACATGGGCGAATTCATCGTGCGAGGCAAACAAGCCCTCGACCTTGTGCAAAAAGTCACCTCCAACGACGCCTCCAAGC
>JAHEAS010000778.1 GCA_024642645.1 Saprospirales bacterium
TGAGTCGGATTGTAGCCATTTTCGCTGGAGTTGAAGGTCGGTGTTGGTGCTATCACCAGCGAATAGCATTAGCCGACGGACGCCTTGGGCCTGCACTACCACAGCAGAAAAGACCAGAAAGAAAATGATGGTGGCGAAATATTTCATCCGATGAAAATTCGTTGGAGCACTCAAACTAGTTGAACTGCCTTGCAAATATCGCATATCAAGGTCAAGTGGGGGTATTATTTTTTTAAAATGACGGGAACGTGGCAGATATGACCATCCTTGCACTTCGGTGGTTATTTGCGCAAGACAATATTATCCGAATCCAGGCCAAGCTTGCTCATTGTTGCCTCGATATTGCCGCAAGGCGACAGCCCCCCATCATCTCCTATCCTAAAGACCTGATAACCAATTCCTTGCGCAAAAGCAACCGCTTCCCGATGTGCCTCATTCTGACTATTGGAAAGCAGGTATTCCATCACTACAAGCGGCGAGTTATCTTGAAGAAAGTGCGCTGTTCCCTGCAACACTTTTGGTTCGGCACCTTCCACATCAATTTTGATTATGTCTGGGTTTGCTTTTCCTTCGGCAAAAAAATCTTCTAGCCGAACGCCAGTCACCTCAATGGGCTGAGAAGGGTTATTCTTTATCCAAGTTGCATTTTTTATTTCAGGCAAAACAAGGGAGTTGTACTCGGAATAAAGCGCTGGGAACTCGTTGAAAACCAATACTTTATCCACATCGGAGGCGGCCCGGTGCAGCGGCATAATGTTCGCAAAAGGTGCAGCGTTTTTTTGTAAAATGCCAAATGTGGAGCGGGATGCCTCGAAGGCCAGTACCTTGCCCTTTTCCCCCACCAATTGCGAAGCAAGCAAACTGAAATAGCCAAAATGCGCCCCAACATCACAGAAAGTATCGCCGGGCTTGAGGTTTTTCAGCAAAAAACGGGCGAGCCGGATTTCTGAGTCGTGCGTTTTTGCTCCAAACAAAAAAATCTCTGTAGCGGAAGGCAGCACAACTTGCATCTTGGCACCGAAAAAAGTGCTGGCCTGCGCAAACCTTCCCCGTTTTGTTAGTGGATAAACCAGCCGCCAGTAACCAATGGCCTTCACGTAACGCAACGGGTCGTTCAGCAACCTGTCCAGTACGCTTCCACGTGCGAGTCGCTCGATTTTTTCAAGCTTTTGTTCGAGTTTTGAAAGCATCAGGATTCTTTGGCAGATTTCAGTTTACGCATCCGCCTGGGATTGAGCCACATCCAAAAACCGGAAAAGGCAAGCAGCATTAGGCTGATGGAGGTTATGGTGGTGTAGCTGATCTTGGCCTGCTCGTTCTTGGTGCCGAGCAATCGGTCAATGATTGTGCCGTCATGCACATGTTCTACGAAGTCATGGAGACGGGGCTTGCTCGAGAGCACCTTGCCCGTGGCGCAATCTAGTTGCAACTCCGTGTAATGGTGAATGAATGCCACCTTGGCAGTTGCCTTATTGGGACGAATGTCAATCCGGTCTATCAATGTATCGAGGTGGAGGCTGTCTTTTGCGTACCCTATGGCGATTTTCTGTAGGCTGTCTATCGGAATCCAAAAGGAGGCATCAAGGTTCACACCTTGTTGGGCCGGTGGCCTGAGTCCAAGCTGTTTTTTCCACCCCAACAGCACGCCAGAAAGGCCAATAATGAACATGAATACAAAAAGCGGTACAGCCACAAACCGGTGAATACGGCGGTAGCTTCTAGTCTTACTGGCTAATTGTTCTGTTTTGTGGTGCATGAAATCCCGCATTAAATGCAGGACAAAGGTAGTAAAAGGTATGAGGTGGTGGAGTATGAGGCATGATTTCAGCCATACCTCATACCCACTGTCCCTACCTTATTTTTTTCCAGAGAGGCCCTGAAAACCGCGCATGATGCCTCGGTCTGCTTTGCGGAGAAACTCGAGAATGTAGTCACGCTCCAAGGTGGCTTCAATTTCAGTCTCTATAATTTCAATGGCCTGTGTGGTATTGAAACCCTTCACGAAAAGGATGCGGTAAACATCTTGAATGACGTGGATTTGTTCGGGCGTAAATCCCCGGCGACGCAGGCCGACGGAATTGATGCCTGCGTAGGAAAGTGGCTCCCGTGCGGCTTTTACAAAGGGCGGAATGTCCTTGCGGACCAATGAACCGCCACCGACGAATGCATGTGCTCCGATTTTCACAAACTGGTGAACGGCACTTAGGCCGCCTAGTGTCACAAACTCCTCAACCTCAATATGACCCGCCATCGTCACACCGTTTGCTACGACACAGTTCTTGCCGATATGGCAATCGTGTGCCACGTGTACATAGGCCATTAGCAACGTTCCTTCTCCGATGGTCGTTGTTTGGCTGGCTTTGGTGCCCCGGTTCAGTGTCACGTACTCCCGCACGATGACATTGTCCCCCAGTTCCACCAGGCTGTACTCTCCTTTAAACTTGAGGTCTTGGGGCACGGCACCTACGACTGCACCAGGGAATATCTTACAG
>JAHEAS010000779.1 GCA_024642645.1 Saprospirales bacterium
GACGATGTG
This sequence comes from Saprospirales bacterium, assembly GCA_024642645.1. Lineage (GTDB taxonomy): Bacteria > Bacteroidota > Bacteroidia > Chitinophagales > Saprospiraceae > UBA6168. Next base: position 10 of record JAHEAS010000779.1, read on the forward strand.
TCGAAAACACCTGTCCCGAAGTCCCAGGCAAAATCCGCCCCGGGGCCATTGTTGCAGATAAAATGCACGCCCACTGGCGGACATCCTTCTGTAACATCGGCATTGAAGTCCACGGCTGGAGCAGTTTTCACCTCTACTTCCATCACAAAATCACCGGTGCAGTCCATAGCAGAAGTAAAGCTGATTTGAAAAATGCCAACCCCAGAGGCCTGCGGGTCAAATACCCCCGTAGCTGTATTGGTGATTCCCGTGCCCGACCAAGAACCTGTTCCCGCTGCTGGGTCGAGTAGCAAAGAGCTACTGTTTTCACAAAGAAAACCAGCGTAAATACGCTGTTCTGGTTGCAAAATCGTCACCACCACTGAGTCCCGCATGGTGCAGGCGGTGCTGTCGAGCGTATGCACGTAATAGGTCGTGGTCTGTTGTGGCTTCGCAAAAAAGGAGTCGGTGGTAGCAACGCCATTTTCCCACAAAACAGGGAAATTGGAGCTGGCGTAGAGCAACACGCTGTCTCCGGGGCAGATGGACACATCGTTGGTCAGGGTGAGCTGAGGGTTGATACGCACGACGCTGATTTCATCGAACCAAGCGTAAAAGCCAATCATTGGGTCGTTTGACCAAGCCGTATATATGGAGTTGGAGACATTTCCTTGGTAGCCAACGAAGACATACTGATAGGCGTCGTTGGCCACGTAGTTGTATTCGAAATACTGCCAATCAGTCCCAGTTACTACCGGCTGCGCCGCCAAAAACTGGCTGGCGTATGGGTTATAATTCACCACATCGGGGCTGAAACTAGGTAGTTGCGATTTTGAAAAAAATAGGCCCCACTGGTTTGTTTCCATCAAGAAATTTGGATTGTCCTTTTTGCTTTGCACCCAAAAAGAAACCTTGTAACAGCCGCCAGCCACCATTGGCTCTGTGAGTTGGGTACCACCCCACTCCCTGGTGCCATCCGTTCCATTTCCCTTCCAACAGCCGAGCACTGCTTGGCCTGCGTATGGTACGCCACAGTCAGTTTGTCCGTTGCCAGTTGGACAATTTGTGAGGCTGGTCAGGTTACTGCCTGGCGAGTTTAGCTGGTGGTGGTGGTCGGCGGTGCCGTTAGCATTGTACCAATGGGTGAGTGGTGAAAGGGTATTCGGTGGCTGACCAACAGTGTTGTTCCAAATCTCGAAGCCAGGGTCGGGTATGAGGTTTTGCGCCAGCGAAACTTTGGTAAAAACGCCTAATAAAATGACTATGACTAGTAGGTGTCTACACTTCATGGTTCTGCTTTTTGTCAAACGAAAACGCCACAGTGGGCGAAGGCGATTTATTGTCTCTTTGCACTGTGGCGTAAAACTTTGGATTATTTACTGTTTCACGACCCGCTTTACTGCCTGCCCCTCACCGGTCAAAATATTCACGAAGAAAACACCCTGTGGCAAGTCGGAAATAGCGAGATTGAGTTGTCCGTTTTGCATTGGGGTTTGCGCCAGCAGAACCAAGCGCCCTGTGCAATCCACAACGCTAACTCGCTCTATTGCAGGTGCACCACTGCCGGGTGCAATCACTATAATATCCGAAGCTGGGTTGGGATAAACGCTGAATAGTTGAGCAAGCAAGGATTCATGAACAGCAGATGGGTCATCCATGCCGTCACAGTTTTCGTCAATGCCATTGGCTGGAATCTCCGCAGCATTTGGATTAATAGCGGCATTATTGTCATCGCAGTCTTCCGCGAGGAGGAAGCCATCGCCGTCAAGGTCATCATCTGGGGTGCTGGCATTGCAGTCATCGTCAAAGCCGTTGTAGGGCGTCTCGGTAGCATCGGGATTGACGGTGGCGTTGGTGTCGTCGCAATCAGTAGCAAGCGGGAAGCCATCTCCGTCGAGGTCATCATCTGGAGTGGCTGGGTTGCAGTCATCATCAATGCCGTTATAGGGGGTCTCAGTTTCGCCCGGATTGACAGCAGCTACGTCGTCGTTGCAGTCGTCACCCAAGCCATATCCGTCGCCATCAGCATCCACGAAGTTACCGTAGCGTACGATGGTAAGGTCATTGCCAGTCGTGGAAGTAGCCGATGCGCCTGTGATGACCACCTTGCCGTCGTGGGGCTGCACAGTTACAGAGTTTGAGAAGGCAAAAAAAGTAGAAGTGGGCGTTTCAACAGTACCGTTGCCACCCCAAGTGGAGTCCACCTGCCCATCGGGCAAGAAGCGAGCAGTCAGAAAACGGCGAGGTGCGCCCATGAAACCTGCGCCTGCTTCGCCAGTCAGGAGTATTTTACCATCCGACTGCAAGAAAATATCGAAACCGTAATCAAGCAGGTCGGCATCAGCTTCAGCCAACCCGTTCACGCCAAATGCTAGGTCAGGCGTTCCGTCGGGGTTGTATGCTAGCACGGCCATGTTGTTGCCTGTCACTGAGTTAGCCGTATAACCCCCAAGCATAATGGTTCCGTTTGCAAGAATAGCCATGCCGTAGGCCCTG
>JAHEAS010000780.1 GCA_024642645.1 Saprospirales bacterium
AAACGGTTGTTGGAAGTGCCATATTCGTTGCCAAGCAATCCGTTTGCAACACCGAACATATTCCACGAGATGCCAGAAGTAGAAATTACATTTTCCACTGTCAAATCTGCACCCGAATACAAAGGCGCATCTTCAACAAACTGAATCGTTTTGGTGAACTCCTGAAATTGCGTTGAAAACGATTCCGATTTAAGCGCAGGTTCGTTTTGGTCGGTGAAGTCCTGTTTAAAAAAATAAAAATCATCTTTGGAAGCATCATTCAGCTTTGCCTTCACTTGTTGTGTGGCAATTCGATACAATTCTGAGTTGTTCCCGTGAATTTCCTCTGCACCAAGCTCAATATCAAAATCGGCGAAGCCACTCAGATGGCGCACACGGCCTCCTACCCTATCCGACGCTTCCAATATTTTGACATTGAAACCACGTTCTTGCAGGTACCAGCCAGCATACAAGCCCGCAGCACCTGCACCGACTACTACTACTGAATAATCTTTGAATTTATTTACCGGAGTAATGCCATCATCGTCGTATTGGCCATTTTTACTACAGGATGAAAGTAATGTGGGAAGTGCTAGCGCAACGGGCACAGAATAGCCCATTTGCTGGAGAAATTTTCGACGTTTCATGGTTTGTAATTTGTTTACAGATAGGCCAAATCTAAGAGGTTTCAACGCACCAGTTTTTTCAAATCGCTTTATTTGGAGCGTTTACGCCAAAAATCCCAAGAAACAGTGAGTCTCCTAATCAATGATTATTTTCTAAAGAAATGACCAATTTGAGCATCATTTTCAAAACGGGCAATGTCCACTTCTGGTTCAAGTCCGCTTTTACCCAACAAAAAATCTACCATTTGCTTAGCAAAAAACGGCCCAAGCAACGCTCCTTTTGTGCCCAGTCCATTGAAAATGGCCAAGGTGGAAAATTCCTGGTGCAAACCTAAAAAAGGACGTAAATCCGCTACCGTTGGGCGGATACCAGCCAATTGCCCAACCACCTCGTAGGGTGCTATCAGTGTCTTTTCCAATTCTTGCACCAGCCAAACCCTGGCTGCCGTGGAGGGGGCCATTCCTTCAAACTCATGATGGCTGGTGGAGCCTACCCAAAAAAGCGAATTGCCCAAAGGCACCAAGAAGAGTTTGTGTTTCAAAATCCGTTGTGATGGAAGACTGGGAATTCGCACAATCAACACCTCCCCTTTTGTAACTAAAAACGGTAAATGGTTTAAAAAAGGGTTTACTACGACCCTTGCTCCTTCGCAAAATACCAGCTTTTTCGCAGACCATTGTCCATAAATCACCCGGCCATTTTCTTCCTTAATCTGTTGGTAATCAATATTTTCTTCGAAAAAAATACCTGATTCTACCAAACGAGTTCTCCAAGTTTCGACCAACAAAGGCATGGCCACCTGCGCACAACTTAACAACTCTCCCCAAGCATGTGGTGGTTGTATTTTCCCTTCAATATCAGTTAGGTCGGGTGTATCGTTCATAAAAGTCTGAAACTCGGGATAGCCACTCCTTCTTGCCCATTCATTTTCTTCAAAAACATTGTGCAAGGCACGAACGATGCTGCGTTCATGCCATATTTTGATTCCCAAATCAGCTTCAATGCTTTGGTAAGTTTGCTTTGCAAATTGAGACAACTCCTCAAACCGCCAGCTTTTGGCAATGCGCCTTCCAGTCACAGGAGTCACCAGACCTGAAGCTATGTTAGAACTTCGGCCCTCATGCGGATAGTCCAGCACTATAACTCGTTGATTATCAAGCAGCAAGAAATAGGAAAGCAGCGTTCCGGCCAAGCCTTGTCCGACGATGATGTAGTCAACTGGCTGCTTATTTTCCAAAATCAGGTAGGTTATGGTTAAAGGTTAGCGAATGCTTCCCTAGTCTTTTTCGGTAGGCTGGACACGATGAGGTCGTAGGAGTGATCAACAAGTTTCTTCAAAAGCGCATCATCCAAACCTGTTTCAAAATGCACGGTGTTCCAATGATGTTTATTCATGTGCCACCCAGGCAGGATGTCGTCAGGGTGAAGTTCCCGCAACTGCACCGCCCAGTCAGGTTCGCATTTCAAGTTTACCTTGAACTCTTCTGCATCCAAGCCTGTGATGGCAAATATCTTTCCCATCACCTTGAACACCAAAGTTACTTCATCAAACGGAAATGCTTCTTCCACTGCTTTTTTCTGAAGGCAATAATCACGAAACGTTTCAATATTCATTGATTATCATGTTTTAGCATCAAGTCAGGACGCCGTTCTTGGGTACGCTGGACGGCTTGCTCGTAGCGCCATTCTTCAATTTTTGGGAAATTGCCTGACATTAGGATTTCCGGCACTTTCCATCCTCGAAACTCCGATGGACGGGTATAAACCGGGGGGGCTAACAGGTTGTCTTGAAAGGAGTCGAACAACGCAGATGTCTCGTCTCCTAAAACCCCAGGCAGCAACCGCCCGATAGCATCCACCAGCACCGCTGCTGGC
>JAHEAS010000090.1:0-3196 GCA_024642645.1 Saprospirales bacterium
GTGCCTTTCACCATCACCCTTCCAGCTGGTGGCCCATCGGGTGGCAGTGTGGACATGAACATTGTGGTGAGCGGTGTACCCGGCGGTATCAACGATTTGCTTTGCAACGCCATTCCACTTGGTATTTTGACAACCAGCGTTCCAGTTGGATTGCCTGACACCAGCGTTTTCAACAATTTTTGTGCAACGAGCTTGAATGAGCCCGATCCAGGCCCAGCCGGTGGTGGTTGGTTCAATAATCAAGGCGTCTGGTTCACTTTCACGACAGATGCTAATCCAACGGATGCTATTTTGGTGGACGTGAACAGCGACCCTTCAAATTTTGGAGACCCCATCAACCTGCAAGTGGCCATTTACGAGAGTAGTGACAATACTTGCAATGGCAACTTTACCCTTCTCAGCTCCAATTATATTACCCCTGATTTTGATGAGACTGCGGTCTTTACTTGTCCCAAACCAAATACCACCTACTTCATTCTGGTGGATGGCGTTTATATAAGCGGCACCAACAACACGGAAGTGGAGGGCTGGTTTGGGCTTGGCGTGGAACAACTCGATGTAAATGCCGCCTCAGAACTGAGATGTACAGCGGAAAATTTAGGAGGTGTGTCACTAGGTGGCACGGTTAGCACGCAGTTGGTTACCAATGCATGCTCCATGAACACCAATGCATCGCCAGCCACGGCATTTGGTGTTCAGAAATCGGTCTGGTTCACCTTTTCTCCGCCGCCCACGGGGCATGTTTTAGTGCAAGGCATTAGCTCAAATTTGGACCCAATCGGCATCCAAATGGCTATTTACCAATCATCCAATGGCGGCTGCACAGGCACGATGATGGAGTTGGCAAGTCAATTCACTGCCGCCGACAACGACGAGGTGATAGAACTCCATTGTCTCGACCCAAGCACCACTTATTACGTCATGATTGACGGTGCTACTGGTCTTTTGAACACTGGGATATTCACGCTTTCCATCACCGACGCTGGGAACGAAACCCCAACAACGTCCCTAAATCCAGTAGTTTGTTTTGGGGAAACCTTTTCCGCTGGCGGCAATTCCTACAACCAAACTGGCATGTACGCCGACACACTGCAACTGCCTGGTGGTTGCGACAGCATCGTTATCACGAACCTTACTGTGCTTTCGCAAGTTCAAGTCAACTTGCAGGTGACCAATCAAGGTGCAGGCCTTGGCAATACCACTGGCGGAATGCAAGTAAATCCAAGTGGGGGAAATGGAGGCTACACTTTTCTTTGGTCAAATGGGCAAACTGGCAACACCGCCACCAACCTGGTAGGGGGCGACAATTATTGTGTGACCGTTACCGACCAGAATGGCTGCGAAAATGACACCTGCATGTTAATGCCCTACTACTTAAACTTTATTCCTTCGGCAACAGGTAGCAGTTTGCTTTGCAATGGAGACCAAAATGGAACCATCGGGTTTTCAGCCATCGGCGGGGTTGCTCCCTACCAGTTTGACTGGGAAAGCTTAAGTAGCAATTTGAGTGGCGCTGGCTTCATCCAAATGGACGGCCAAGTGATTTCCATTCCTGGTTTGCCCGGTGGGCAATACTCCGTTCACATTTTCGACGTGGCTTTTGACACCACGGTTATAGTGGATATATCTGAACCAGCAGCATTGGTTGCCGACGTCATGTCAGTTACAAACGTCACTTGTTTCGGCGACTGCGATGGTTCAATAACTCTTGACATTGTTGGAGGTACCCCTCCATACCTTGTCAATTGGGCAAATGGCAACACCACGGCTATTTTGACAGGACTTTGCGCTGGAACCTATCAGGCCACTGTGACTGACGCCAATGGTTGCACCAAGATGGTCAGCCAAGACATCCTGCAACCAGTACAGTTCACCGCCACAGCATCGGAATTGCAACCCGTTTCTTGCTTTCAAGGTGCCGACGGAAAGGCAAGGGTGACTCCAAGTGAAGCCCCATCCGCCATACTTTGGAGCAATGGCATGACCACTTCCACCATATCAATGCTTCCTGGGGCCGTTTATACAGTAACCGTCACCAATTCAGCTGGGTGTACAGCCTCAGCAAGCGTGGTAGTTGCTACGCCGAATGCTCCCGTGGGTGTGACCATCAACCAGCAGCAAGGCGTCGCATGTCAAGGAGAAAATTCTGGTATTTTGCAGGCCGTGACCAGCGGACCGGGCAACAGTTTTATTTATGTTTGGAGCAATGGGAGCAGTCAATCAATAGCGACTAACCTCATCGCTGGGAATTACACGGTGACAGTGACCAACGACAAGGGTTGCTCAGCAACTGCCAGCGCCATGCTAACCCAGCCGACCCAAATTGTTGCGACCGCAACGCCCAACGAAATCACCTGCCTTGACCTACCGGACGCCGGTGCCATCAATGTTGACAATGTGACTGGCGGTCAGCCACCCTATACTTACTCAAGTGATGGGGTTTCGTTTTTCACAGACCCTGTGTTGACTGGCTATGCAGAGGGCTTAAACTCATTTTTTGTGAAGGATGCAAACGGTTGTGTTTCGGAGTTTCAAGCAACCATAAACGGCCCAATTGAGTTGCTTGTTGACCTTGGTCCCAATAAGACCATTGCGCTTGGGGATAGCATAAAACTACAAGCAACTGTCAACCAACTCGTTCAAACTTATTCTTGGTCGCCGCCGGAAGGGCTTTCCTGCACGGATTGCTCAAGCCCCATCGCTTCACCATTGGTGCCAGGCATGTACCAAGTGGTTGTTACGACGGCGGATGGATGCAGCGCCTCTGATGAAGTTTTTATTGAGGTAAAAAATGGTCAGAAAGTCTTTGTTCCGAATGCCTTCAGTCCGAATGGGGATGGCCTGAACGACGAGTTCATGCCGTTTACGGATGGCTCGGTGCAACGCATCAAGTCGTTTCGGATTTTTGATCGTCAGGGAAACAATGTTTATGATGGGAATAACTTGATTCCTAATCAGCCAGGTCTAGGCTGGGATGGTTCTTTCAAGGGAAAAGATATGCAACCCGCCGTTTTTGTTTGGCTTGCTGAAATTGAGTTTGTTGATGGTAAACTGCAGCTTTACAAAGGAGATGTCGTGCTGATTCGATAACTGTTTGGACATTTCGCCATAAAAAAGAACCGGGTTCGATGCGCATCGAACCCGGTTCTTTTTTATGGCCTATTTTTTTGTTTCCTCAGCATTAACAACGCCTCCA
>JAHEAS010000090.1:3206-9086 GCA_024642645.1 Saprospirales bacterium
ACTAATCTTTTCACCGTCTTTGTAAACGTATTTCATCATGACCTCACCTTTTTCGTTGTAAAAAATATTATCGCCATCGAGCTTGTTATGTTTGTAGTTAAGCTCTTGTTGAACTACGTCTCTACCATCGTAGTATTTTTTAAAATTGCCTTCTAAAATGCCATCCACATAGGTGCCTTCCTCCGTTTTTCGGATGTTTTTAAGTTTGGCAAAACGCCCATTTAGCACATTGTTGGTGTAGCTGCACATGTGTTCCAAGTGGCCGTATTGGCCAAACTCGAACATCGGGCCGTTTGGTACCCCATTCACATAACTGGTAATGGAGGCAGGCACGTCCCTGTCCTTATGGTATATGACCCACATGCCGTACTTATGGCCGTTGAGAATAGTACCTTCCTCCTTGATTTTACCCTTCACATCAGACAAGGTTGCCCGCTTCATGTCGGAACCGGGGATGTCAACAATGACAAAATCTTCAAGGTCAAGGGCTTGTGATGTGGCTGGTTTTTGCTGGCAAGCACTTAGCAAACCAACGAAAAGAGTCAGGAGAATTAAGTTGCGCATGTCGGAATGATTGAAAATAAAATTGGAAAATAGCAGCGGCTGGTTTTTTAATTGGCCTTTTTTCGCTTCGGTTTTTTGATTTCTGCCTTCTCGGCAAACTCAATGCCAGTCTCAAGCCAGTCCTGTAATTGCTCCTCCGTCTCAAAACCAGGTCTTTCAACTTGAATGAATCCTTTCATTATCCGTCCTGTGAAATTCATGGCTTTCGCAAAAGGCAGTTGAAGCGTTGCCTCGTATAACTCTGGAATGACCCGAACCATCAGCTCGTCCTTGATGATGCCAACTGACATCTTGCCGTTAATCAGATAGGCAAGTCCACCAAACATTTTTTTCTCGACTACATCGCTACGGTAGTTAAGTGCAAAGCTGATTCGTTTTGCCAAGTCTTCGCTGTAAGCCATTTCCCAATGAAGTTAGTTCGTTGGATTACGCCGCCCCACCGTTTCCTTTTAAACTGCCCTCCCAACTGGCAATCGTATTTTCATCAATATCCTCTGCCAGCAAAAACGACTCGTCTCGGGCGAGGGTATAAACTATCGTTTGGACATCTTGAGGTGCGTAGCTCAGGAGCAAATCCGTGAAAACATTGTAAGCCCCCCTCGTCTTGCCATTTCCCAAGTCGTTGTATCCTGGGGAGGCAAACGCAGAGCAGTCAATCACCTTGCCCTCATTATTGATGTAGCTCTGGCCAGCGATGACCTGGCAGCCAGCCGAGTAGTTGGTCTCACCCTTGCCCGACCAGTGGATGTTGATGGATTGGTTGGGCTGGGAGTCCAATCCCCGAGCAATGTCCGCTGGGGTCAGGGAGTTGTCATTGTCACGGTCTCGGAAAACAAGCACGCCATAATTAGCGGGTTTCAACGCCCGGTATGTCTGCATCTCATCAGAAACTTTGTGCCAACCGTATTTAAATATATGCTGACCCTCAATCAGAAAAGGCTCATCCTTCCGCTTTCCAGCCATTCCCTGGCTTGGGTCGGTGGAGCCCCAAAATTTGAACACCATCCCATTTATTAGAAATACAAATAGGTCGTCATTCCCCCGTTTTTGAGCAGAAGTATCTTGATTGCGGCGAATGCCTATGAGGTGGATAGCCTCCGGTGAAGTGTTCCAATCTTTGATTTTCTGCGTGTCGGACGGCTTGGGATACTTCTCCGACAATTGTAAGATAGGGTTAACATTGGTTCCGTAAACCTCTTTTGCTTTCTGCAAAAGCCCAATCCATTTGTTGAATTCTGGTGAGCCAGATTGTGCATTGGATTGCCCCCATTTACAAACAAAATCAGCCGTTCCGAGCTTTTCGGCTTTCCATTTCTCTACAAATTTCATGGTATTTGGCCCCGCAATTCCATCCGGAGTACCTATGGAAGAATTGCCATCCACGGTGCGAATATATTCCTGAAACAACCTTACCGCTGCTTGAGTAGCATAGCCGTAAATACCGTCGATGTTCGATTTTGGCATAAACCCAGCATCCTTCAGGAACTGCTGAAGTTCCTTCACAGGAGACCCAGCAACCTCATCAAATGGCTGCCAAACCCCGTTGGCTTCATCTCGAAATTTCAGTTTATTTTGGAGCGCCGCTGCAAATACAGCATGATAGGGGGATAGGAATTTCTTTTTGTCTGCCGGCATCGAGCCATTGTCAACTTTGCCGAGTCTGAGTGTTGTATTGCCCATTTGGAAATGAATTTTGGTGTAAAATTGATTTTGATTTTGCCAAAAATGAGGAAAATTCTGGATATGCCATGCACCGCTATCAATTCATTTACAAATTACCAAATGGGAACAAGTCACCTTTGATGGTTGAGTAGCCGCATCAAATCTTCAAGGTTAGACTCACTAACTGGAATCTCCGCTGCACCGATGCTAATCTGGTGACTTCTAATAGACTCCACTTTGTCCACATTAACAATATAGGATTTGTGAACCCTGAAAAACTGTTTTTCCGGCAGTTTTTCCTCGATGCCTTTTAGTGTTGATTTTGTTAAAACAGGTCGTTTGGCGGTGGTCAAGAATATCTTCACATAGTCCTTCATGCCTTCAATATGCGTGATATCGTCCACCATGATTTTCACAAGCGCATACTCCACATTCACAAAAAAGTGCCTGGGCGCAATGGTTGGTTGCTCTGCAACAACAGGTGGTTTCTGTCTCAGTTGCCAGTTCTCAAATGCCTTTAAGGCTGCTTTCGTGAAACGTTCCATGCTAACAGGTTTCAGAAGGTAGTCCACCACTTCCAAGTCGTAGCTCTCCACGGCATAGTTGGCATAGGCCGTCACGAAAATGACCATCGGCTTTTCTCGCAAGCTGGCCAAGAACTTAGTGCCCAACATGCCTGGCATTTGAATGTCGAGAAACATCAAATCGACCTGTTCTCTTTGCAGCACTTCCATTGCCTCGAACGGGTTTTTGCAAGTGGCCACTAAATCGAGAAATGGCAATTGCTGTACATTCTCCTCGATGAGCTTCCGAGCAAGGCTTTCATCGTCAACGGCGATACATCTCAATTTAGTCATTGGTCTTAAGTCATTAATTCCCTAAATCCACTTCGCAATTTCATTTAATTCTGTTGGTGAAAATTCCAAATTATCCAAACACCCGATATTCTCCAGCATCTGTTTTGGACTACTTGCACCTACTAGCACGGTTGTGATTCGTGGGTCTTTTAGAAGCCAAGCGACTGCCATTTGAGCCAGGGATTGTCCTCGCTGCTTCGCAATTTCATTAAGATGCTGCACTTTTTCGAGCAATTCGGGTGTGAGCTTGTCTTTCGTCAAATACCGCCCATCTTTCACCATTCGGGAGTTTTCTGGCACCCCTTTTAAGTACTTGTCGGTAAGAATGCCCTGTTCCAACGGACTGAATGCAATCGCTCCAACACCTTGTTTTTCCAAAACATCGAGCAATCCGCCTTCTACCCAGCGGTCGAACATGCTGTACCTTGGCTGATGGATGAGTAGTGGTGTACCGAGGCTCCGTAAAATTTCTACGGCACGGTCAGCTTCAGCTGGTTGGTACTGTGAGATGCCAACATATAAAGCTTTGCCTTGCCTAACGATTTGATCGAGCGCAGCCATCGTCTCCTCCAACGGTGTATCTGGGTCCGGGCGATGATGGTAGAAAATATCAACGTAGTCAACGCCCATTCGGCGAAGGCTCTGGTCGATACTCGCGATGAGGTATTTGCGGGAGCCGAGCGTACCGTAGGGGCCGGGCCACATGTCCCAACCCGCTTTGGTGGACAAAATCAGCTCGTCCCGATAGGGTTTCCAGTCCTGCTGGAACAGTCGGCCAAAATTCTCCTCGGCAGCGCCGTATGGAGGGCCGTAGTTGTTGGCGAGGTCAAAATGCGTGATACCGTGGTCGAAGGACGTACGCAGGATATTTCGGCCATTTTCGAGGTTGTCGGTATGCCCAAAGTTGTGCCAAAGGCCAACTGAAAGCAAGGGAAGCAATAGGCCGCTTTTGCCACAACGGCGGTATTGCATCTTGTCATAACGGGTATCGCTGGCTAAGTAATGGCCGGGGTCGAATTTGTCGTTGATTTTCATCGAATCACAATATTTTGTAGGATGGTGAAGGTGAGGAAATCAAGTGGAATTTTGTGTGCCTAAAATAAAAAAACGGAATTAGGCATGTAATTCAATGGACATTTTCACCTCAAACCATTCTTCATTTCTGCCAATATTAAGCTCATGTTTGTTGGGGTAAAGCAGTTCAAGGCGGCGCTGCACATTTCGCAAGCCAATCCCAGAAGCATTGTCCCTGTCTTCCGAAGCATTGTCTCCGGTTTTGTTTTTCACAGAAAAAGTCAGAAGTTTTTCCTCGATTATTAATTGAATATCAATGATAGGTTGGACTATTAAACCAACGCCATGCTTAAAAGCATTTTCCACGAAAGGAATCATCAGCATAGGCTCTATAAGTTGTGAACTTGGGCTTCCTTCAACGTTCATTCTTATTTGCACATCTTCCTCAAAACGGATTTTTTGCAGTTCCACATAGTTTTTCAAATATTCCACCTCCTTACTCAGAGATACCTGGGCATCGCCCGATTCATAGAGCAAGTAGCGCATCAATTCAGAGAGTTTGATGGTGACTGACTCGGCTTGGCTAGACTTTGAGCGGATGAGGTAAACGATACTGTTTAGCACATTGAAAATGAAATGCGGGCTGATTTGGGAACGAAGAAAGGACAGCTCAGATTTAAGTCGCTCCTCGTGTTCCTGCTGTCTGGTTTTCTCTTGTTGAAGCAACAGCGAAATAAAGCCGTAGCCCGTGCTAATGGCCGTAACGAAGAGTACCGGCACCACAGCCCAAAAAATGTTGTTGTGACGGTGCATTAGCTGGTAGGGAATTATCCATTCTTTCAAGAAATTTTGAAAAATGGCAAAGAAAACTACCAGACCAAGCAAAGAAAACAGGTAGGTGGTCATTCCACGGTGCCGAAAAACCTTGGGGACAAGCCAATCGGAGTTGAGCAGGAATAATGGAATATTGGTGAGTGCCACCGGAATTACGGCAATAGCAAATCGATAACCACGCTCATTGTCTGCATTGCTGACGATGGGTAGTCCTACCCAAACCGACCAAAGAACGAGATGGAAAACCAGTTTGAAAAGCTGGTCGGACGATATTTTTGCACCCAAAATTTTCATGTGCTAATTCGTAGTTTCTTTTTCGAATTGATCCAAAATTAGGGCATTGGCTCGCCCGTTTGTTTGCGAAGCGACTAAAAAAGACAATGTGGCGATAAAAACATTGATTCTGGCACCTATTCACGGTAATCAAGCAAAAAACGGCATTGCGCCTGTTTTCATCTCCTCATATTCATGGTTTGGCGATAACCTTTTCCCGCTTAAGACGTTTCCTTGACCTTTGCTATTTAGCAAGTAAAATCACCTAACTAATTCAAGTTGCGGATAACTTAAGACTTGAGCTAGTTGAAGGAGTTTATGAGGTTGATAAGGTTGATTTTACCCCCAAGCTGCTAAACATCAACTGTTATCAACTAAATCAACCATTATCAACCAGCATTCGCAACTTAGGATAACTATTATCATGAAAAAATCACTGCTCGCACCACTTCAATCTATTTGTAAACCAATCTTCTCATTCCTGCTTGTTTTTTTTGCTTCGCAACTTACGGCACAGAACTGGCCTGGCGCTCCAGGTGGCGGAGGTGGCATGGGCGGTGGCCAACAGATGAACATTGGCCACTTCTATGGAAAAATTGTCGATGAAAACAACAAAGGTGTTGGCTATGCTACCGTGCAGCTTTACAAAATGCAGTTCGACACAGTAGCCAAGTCC
>JAHEAS010000781.1 GCA_024642645.1 Saprospirales bacterium
CGTTCCGCAGGTCTGAAATTCCTAAACGCCGCAAACTCGCTGCGCTCAAACAGTGCGGCGTTTTTAACGGAATCTCAGACCTGCTTCACTAAAATGAAAAAGGCCGGCTAGGATCCAACAGGAAGCTGCGTAACATCAGTTATTAAAAGGGTTTTCCGTATTTTAATTACTTTTTAATCGGTCAGAGAGAACATTGCGAAAATGAGACTCGTTATGGGTTATTATAAATATGTTCAAAAATTAGAACCACCATGAAAAACGTCCCAATTCCAGTGAAATTCGTCAAATGTGTATCCTCCCAAGTGCTTATCAGTTTGCCTGAAGGCAAAACACAAGAAATTTCGGCAAATGATTTTGTCCGAAAAGTGGAGGAAGGAAAATTCGAGTTGGTTAATTAGACCAACAGTTTTCCGAAATAAAAATGGCGGGGTACTCTACTGAGCATCCCGCCATTTTTATTTCGGAAAAACACGCTCAACAAATCCTCGGTAATTGCTCGCCGGGCAGCATATTCACGACTCGCCGACCGCCGATTCGGCTCCGCAAAACGACCTTTCCTGCATTGCTTTCCGAGACTTCCCCGATTATAGCTGCGGAGCCGCCAAACGCTTCTTTACGAAGTAAATCCAAAGCGGGTTCTGCTACTTCAGATGCCACAATGGCCAGGAAAATTCCCTCATTCGCCACATAAAGCGGGTCGAGTCCAAGCATTTCACAGGCTCCCTCAACTTGCTCATTTACAGGGACTTGTGATTGCTCCAACTGTACGCCGAGGTTGCTCTTTTGTGCGATTTCATTCAGGGTGGTTGCCACACCACCTCGGGTAGGGTCTCTTAAAAAATGAATATCCTGACCGAATTTATCAAGTAGTTTTTTTACCATAAAATTCAACGGTCGGCTGTCACTTTCAATGCTGGTTTCAAACTCCAGCCCCTCCCGCTGCGACATGATGGTAATGCCGTGTGTGGCCACGTCCCCGCTGACAATAATGCGGTCCCCCGGTCTGATTCTGTTGGCCCTAATGTCTGCTTTTGGGTGTACCTCCCCAATGCCGGTGGTATTGATGAAAATCCGGTCACCTTTTCCTTTCTCGACTACTTTGGTATCACCCGTCACGATTTTTACACCGGACAGGTCGGCTGCATGGCGGATGGAGACGATAATTTCCCACAGGTCCTCCATCCGAAGGCCTTCTTCGATGATGAACCCGAGCGAGAGAAACTTCGGCACTGCGCCGCACATGGCAAGGTCGTTCACCGTTCCGTGAACGGACAGGCTACCGATGTTGCCTCCTGGGAAGAAAATGGGGGAAACCACAAAACTGTCGGTGGTGTACGCCACCTTGCCGTTCAGGTGAAGGAATGCGCCGTCGTGTTGTTCTGATAGGTACTCGTTGTCAAGCAACTTAAAAATGCCCGCTTCGAGCAGGCGGTGGGTGAGCAGGCCTCCACTACCGTGCCCCAGCGTGATTACGTCGAAATCGAGCTGGGGCATGGGACAGTTGAGTTGCAGGGAAAGTTTTTCCATAGAAATTTGGCTAACTGTGTTCCTTCTCTCGTGCTTCTGCTTTCTCGAATGTTTCCTCTTCGATAAACTTCCAGCCGCCGCCCATCGAGGAGATTTCGCCTCGCCCTTCCACGTAGTCGTGGTAAAAAACGAGGTACACATGAATCATTGCGAAGACGATGAAAAACCACATGGTGGCATGGTGCCAATTGCGAAGCCCAAAATCGCCACCAAAGATGCTGCCAGCCCAAACGAAGAGGTCGGCGAACCACCAGTCACTCATGGAAGCATACAGGCCAAACCCCGTTACGCATTGCAGCAAAAAGGCTAAGAAAACGAAAAAATACATGAACCCTGCCAGTGGATTATGCCCGACCGACATGTGCTCTTTTTCTTTTTGGAGGAAAATATCCACCTTGACGACCTGCCACAACTCTTGCCAAAAATTGCGATTGGTGGGGATAAAATTTTTCCAATTTGCATACTTGTTGCCAGCAAAACCCCAGTAAATCCTGAAAATGAAGTTGAAGAAAAACAGGTAGGCTGATGCAAAATGGATGAACCGAATCCACCCGAAAAGGTATTGGTCGGAAGCCTCAGCCGAAGACATGATGCCGGGTGGATTGCCAATCAGGTAGCCAGTTACGCAAAGCGCCAAGATGGCGAGTACATTTAGCCAATGGTAAATCCGCACGGGCAATTCCCATACGAAAACACGTCGGAGTTTGTGCGTTGCTGTTGACATAATCGGACGTTTTGAAGGTCGTTAAACAACCTTGATTCTGCTAATATGCTTGCCATCTTCGTCGTACACGTGTACGGCGCAAGCTAAGCATGGGTCGAACGAATGAATCGTTCGCAGGATTTCCAACGGCTGTTCCGGGTCGTGTACCGGCGTGTCCATCAGGGCAGCCTCATAGGCAGATTGGTTGCCGTTTGGGTCCCGTGGCGATGCGTTCCAAGTGGTCGGCACC
>JAHEAS010000782.1 GCA_024642645.1 Saprospirales bacterium
GGCAAAATCCTCGTGGACCCCCGCAATTCCGACGTGGTGTACGTGGCGGCCATCGGCCCACTCTGGAGCGCTGGCGGCGACCGTGGCGTGTACAAAACCACCGACGGCGGCAAGACCTGGACGATGGTGCTGAACGGCGAGGACGGCAAGTCACTGATTGACGAAAACACGGGCGTGAACCACCTCGTGATGGACCCCAGCAACCCCGACGTGCTCTACGCATCGGCCTTTCAGCGCCGCAGGCATGTGTTCACCTACGTGGGCGGCGGCCCCGGCAGCACGGTTTACAAGTCGGTGAACGGCGGCAAAACTTGGGCGAAAGCCGCCAGCGGCCTGCCCGGCGTCGAGCTTGGCCGTATCGAATTTGCCTTCTCCTCCAATCCTGAAATCCTCTACGCCACGGTCGAAGCAGCGGAAGGCAAAGGTGGTTTTTTCAAAACAACCGACCGGGGCGCATCCTGGGAAAAGCAGAGCAGCCCCGGCCTCAGCGGCAACTATTTCGGCGAGATTTTCACGCACCCGTCCGACCCAAACACCGTCTATCTGATGGATGTTTTCAACAAAGTCAGCCACGACGGCGGCAAGTCTTGGGATAACCTCGGCGAGCAGTACAAGCACGTGGACAACCACGTCCTCTGGGTTGACCCAAAAGACCCCGATTACATGCTCTCCGGCTGCGATGGCGGCGTGTACGAGACTTTTGATGGGGCAAAAACATGGAAATACCACGGCAACCTGCCCGTCACGCAGTTCTACAAAGTGTCGGTGGACAACACCCTGCCGTTTTACCATATCCACGGCGGCACACAGGACAATTTTTCGATGGGTGGCCCCAGCCGCACCCGCAATGGCCACGGCATCGCCAATTACGACTGGTACATGACCAGCCTCGGCGACGGTTTCGAGAGCCAGATTGACCCAGAAAACCCGAACATCGTGTATGCCCAGTCGCAGTACGGCGGCCTCGTTCGCTACGACCGCATCAGTGGCGAAATGACCAGCCTGCAGCCCAAGCCCGCCGAAGGCGAAGACGCCCTCCGCTGGAACTGGGACGCACCGCTCGCCGTCAGCAACCACAAGGCTTCCCGCCTGTATTTTTGTGCCAACCGGGTCTTCAAAACCGAAGACCGGGGCGACACTTGGAAGGCCATCAGCCCCGATTTGTCGAGGCAAATTGACCGCAACACACTGCCCGTGATGGGTCGTGTGCAAAGCATGGACGCCGTGGCCAAGAACGCCAGCACGAGCGAGTACGGTGCCATCGTCGCCTTCAGCGAAAGCCCGAAAAACCCGAACCTGCTCTTCGTCGGCACCGACGACGGCCTCGTACAAATCACCGAAAACGGCGGACAGACTTGGACGAAAATCAGCAGCTTTCCCGGTGTGCCGGACATGACCTACGTGAACGCTTTGTACGCTTCGCAACACGATGAAAACGTCGTGTACGCTGCCTTCAATAACCACAAGCGGGGCGATTTCAAGCCCTACTATTTCAAAAGCAGCGACAAGGGCCGCACTTGGACGAGCATCAGCAACAACTTGCCGGAAAGGGGCAGCGCCTATGCTTTCGAGGAAGACCACGTGGACAAAAACCTGCTCTTCGTCGGCACGGAGTTCGGCTGCTTTTTCAGCAACGACGGTGGAAAGTTCTGGAAGAAACTCGGCAATGGCCTGCCCGCCGCCGCCCTCGTGCGGGACATCGCCATCCAGCGCCGGGAAAACGACCTCGTCATCGCCACCTTCGGGCGTGGCTTTTATGTGCTGGACGATTATTCGCCGCTCCGCAATTTGACCGACCTGCCCACGAAGGAAGCCGCCATTTTACCCATCAAAGATGGCCTTGTGTTCAACGTCTCCACCCCGATTGGCTACGCCACGGGCAAGGGTTTTCAGGGCGCTTCCTTCTACACCGCACCGAACCCGCCCATGGGCGCCACGTTTACCTACTTCGTAAAAGACGAGGTGAAAACGCTCAAGCAACTCCGCCAAGACCGGGAGAAGAAGCTCATCAAAGAGAACAAGGACGTGCGCTACCCGACCTACGAGGAGCTACAAGCCGAGCAGAACGAAGAGGCGCCGTACCTGCTTTTCACCATCCGAAACCAATTCGGCGAGGTCATCAACCAGCTAAAAACCGGGGTAAAAAAAGGTGTCAACCGCATCGTGTGGAATGGCCGCTACCCATCCAAGTCACCGGTAAGCCTCAGCTCTGCCGAAAAAGCGCCTTGGGAATCGCCCGACGGCGGCGCCATGGCACTGCCCGGCAACTACCTAGTCTCCATGCAGTTGGTCACCAATGGTGTGGCGAAGACCATCGGCACGCCACAGAACTTCAAACTGAACACCCTCGGCGGCAGCACCCTGCCCGCTGCCGACAAGAAAGCACTCGATACCTACGTGGCGCAAGCCGCCGAACTGGAACGAGCTTGGGGCGGCGCTACTTCGGTGCTCGGTGACGTGAACAACACGC
>JAHEAS010000783.1 GCA_024642645.1 Saprospirales bacterium
GGTGCCAAAACGATGTGCCAATCTCCGGCCAGACCGGCACCGTGCCAAGCGGTACAACGATTACCCTTGACCTCGGGCAGGTTGAAACCAGCGATGGTGGAGAATATTGCCTCAAGCTCACGTCAATTAACGGATGCATTAACATCCCACCAACCTGTACGCAAGTAACAGTTAATCCAACACCAGAAATCTTGATTTTGACAGGTGGCGGCACCTATTGTGAAGGTGTAGATGTGATGCTGGATGGTACAGGAACTCCGGGCCTTGGTAACGTGACCTATATGTGGATGGGCCCAGACGGGTTTATCTTCAACGGAGGACCAGTACCTAGTTCAGGACCATTTCCAGCCACAGTTGCTGATATTGACTTGCTAGGTGCAGGTACTTACACACTAACGGTAAAGCTTGGTGATTGTCAAGATGAGGCAAGCGTTATCGTGGAAGTAAATCCAAAACCAATTATCAATATTATCAGTGGCGGCGGCACATTCTGCGTAGGCGAAACAGTCACTTATTCTTTTGAAATTGACCCGAATGGCGCTAGCAGCGTTGATTGGACATTTAGTTGTCCAGGTTTTGATACCAGCGGCACGGTCACGACGATTACGGTTATCACCTTCCCGATGGTAGTTAACAGTTCCGTTTCTTGCACCATAACTGCACAATCAAGTGACGGTTGCGAAGCAGAACCAAAAGAAATCCAAACCGATGTTCAGGTCGTTGACCCTCCAGTTTTGGATGTAACCGTAAATGGTGTTCCAAGTGGCGGCAGTTCAACTGTAACAGTTTGCAACGGCGACGAAATGGTGCTGACCACCACCACTCAACCTGGTGATGCCATATACAAATGGTACAAAGATGGAGTACTAATTGATTCTACAACTGAACCAGTATTTCCTGTTAATCCAGCAATGGCCGGTACTTACACGGTAACTATTACGATAAATGGTTGCAGTGCAACTTCTGACCCAGTTGTTGTGACAACTCCTGATGCGCCAATTGCCAACGACGATGATTATACCAGCAACACACCGACTGAGGTTTCTGGAAATGTTACTGATAACGATACTCCAGCAACGAACGTCACGGTGACCGTGTTGACCCCACCGTCAAGTGGGACGTTGAACATGAACGAGGATGGCACCTTCACGTACACACCGGGCACACCATTGGTTACGCCAATCACCTTTACTTATGAGATATGTTTGGAGAGCTGCCCAGAGTCTTGCGACCCGGCGACAGTAACCATTACCTATCAGCTTGAGTGCATTGTGCCGAACGTGATTACACCGAATGGTGATGGAAAAAATGATGTGCTCATCATTGATTGTATTCCTCCTGACCCAACCAACCCTTCCCGTTTGCGGGTATTCAACCGTTGGGGCGATGAGATTGCATCATTTGAACCTTACTTGAATGAAAAGGGCTGGGATGGTACTTATGGCAGTGACAAAAAGGAAGTGCCAGCTGCGACCTATTTTTATCTCTTCGAGAGAGACAAGAATAGTGGCGACAAACCTAAAGCTGGTTACATAAAAGTGGCTAGATAACAAATGGCTGGTGAGCGGTTGTCCAAATAGGATAACCGCTCGCTACCAGTTAAAATCCATCACCATCCAAAAATTTAGCGAACATGAAAAAGCTTCTATATACCTTACTAATTACCTTCATTTCTGTTTCCGCTTGGGCGCAGAGTGAGGCGATTTACACTTTTAATTTGTTCAATCAGCTCAACTTCAACCCGGCTTATGCGGGCTCGAAGGATGTGCTGGATGCGGGCCTCATTTACCGCAATCAATGGTGGTCGGGCGTAGACGGCTCGCCCAAGAACATCAACTTGTATGGCCACATGCCTTTTGCGAAGAACACCAGCGGCATTGGTCTCAACATTTTGACGGATAAGATTGGTTTGGACAAAGTTCTGACGGTGGGTGCTGATTATGCCTACCGGATTCGGTTTAATAACAGCAATGTACTTGCGCTAGGACTTGGTGCCCGCATCGAAAATGCTCGCTCCGATTACAGCAAAATAAATGATGGCGTTGATCCCACTGATCCTGAATTTGGCAGTGGTGGAACAGAGTCAAAATCAACTTTCAACGTAGGCCCTGGTGTTTATTTCAAAAACAGGAAGTTTTACCTCGGTGCATCTTTGCCTCGCATGTTGGCCAATTCACTCTACAGTGATAAAAACCAGTTCAGCCAGAAAGTGAACACATGGTTCATTCAGGGTGGTTTGACATTACCAATAAGCGAAAACGTTGAACTGTTGCCAAATGCCCAAGTAAGGCTCAACCCGAACTCGCCATTTGACTTTGATGCCAATCTGAACGTCATGTTCTACGATGCATTCATGGTGGGCGCTTTGTACCGTTACGAAGATGCGATTAGTGCCTTGCTGGTTTATCAGTTCAAGAATGGATTCCGCCTTGGCGCAGCTATTGATTTCACCACCTCAGACTTAAAACA
>JAHEAS010000784.1 GCA_024642645.1 Saprospirales bacterium
GTGGCTCCCCAAAATCTGGTGGTGTAGTTCCGCAAGAAATGGAGATATCAGCAGGGAACTGTACCGCCCAGTCAGACACATGGTCGATGGCGATGGTTTGTGTGCAAGCCTGCACACCAGTGTTTCCCGCAGGGTCGGTTGCGGTAAAGCTCCGAATAATTGAACCTTCCAAACATTGGTCAATATTGCTGACATAGTTGCGGTTAATCGTTAGTTCGCAATTGTCGTAAAAAGTTGGTGTCCCAAAAACTTGGTCGAGTAAAAGGCTTTTTTCAGTTGCAGTTGACAAACTTGAGATTTGGGTTTCAAGGTTGTCGGCATACCAATCGCACGAAATGCGTTGATTTTGTGGACAAGAAACCAAAACTGGTACCAGTTTGTCATTGACTTCAACCTGTATCATACAATCGTTGAAATTGCCCCAACAGTCGAATGCACGGAACACAACTGTCTTTGTTTTGCCTGCATCTTCACAGCAAAAATGAACAGATGGGCCAAATTCAAAATCATTGATTCCGTCATCACATGCATCATCGTCCATTCGGCGTACCTCGAAATGGTCAAGGCAACAATTGTCATGGGATGCTTGGTCAAATGCATCCGCAAGGATTTCAGCGTATCCAGTTGTTTCGAGGTCAACTTCCGTAAAGCTTATGCAAATTGGCGTTGGCGCAATACCATCAATCACCGTGAGTACGATGTCTTTTGTAGCAACGTTACCACATTTATCAAAAGCTTGAATCGTGACAATATGGTTGCCAATTGGCAAACCTGGTGCAGGAATTTGACCATTCACAACTTGACCAACCTGTGTATTGATTACAATGTGATCTACCCCTGAGCAATTATCTGTAACACCTGGAGAAGGGAAAGTACCAGTTGAGCGACAAGGCTGAGGGTGAACTCCCGGGATATTGGCGCTTACGGTCAAGTTTGTTGCACTAATTACCGGTGGCACGTTATCCATCACTTTTAGCACCTGAATATTATCTTCTCCTCCGACGCCAGTAATGATGATATCTCCCGTACACCAGTCGATTACAGTCCAAGTCCGAACGATTTCAAAAACGCTCGTCACACCGCTGCACGAATAAATTTTTTCGTCTGAATATGTGATATTGTATTTGCAGTATTCTCCAACGATATTCGCAGGCCTCCCTGACGATGGTGGGAATAGCTGACTATTCGAATATTGACCACATTGGAAAATTTTGTCATCAGGAAAATCAACCTCTGTTGGCCTTTCAACCGTTATGGTTTCAAAACATGGTCCTGATGTGTTGCCAAATTTGTCCGTGGCATACCAAGTGCGCATAAACCTGACTGCATTGTCGTCGCAAGCATCAAGTTCGATAGGTGTAACACCTCCTAAATAAAGGTCTGGTTGTGAATCACAATTGTCGATAACAGAAGGTTTGGCAACCGAGTTGAGTGATTTGGTACACGCAATCGTCCAGTCTTGGCAGCTAATTACTGGTGGGTTTTTGTCTTCGAGAATGATGTTCCCCCAACAGGAATTTCCATTATCAGGGTCAGTGACTTGGACAATCAAGTTTTGACCAATTTCATCGCAAGAAAGCCAATTGACAAAAACAAAGCCGGTGTCATTGGTAATTGTGACTTCATAATCGTCATAGCATCCGTATGGTCCTCCTTCTAAAATATCATCAGCACCGACATAGGCAGTTCCGTCCTGCAGCAAGGTAAATTGAACCGAGTTATTACAAACCAACCATTGATTTGGAAAGGGGTACTCCAGCACTACCACATCAAAAGTGCAGGTGCTCAAATTGCCAAGGTTATCCTCTGCCTGCATGGTGACCGGATTGTTGCCGATAGGGAAAAACTGCCCAAAAGGAATTCCGCCAACTTGGGTGATTTCAACATCAAGGTCGCAGTTATCCGTTGCTGAAACACCACTCAATTGAACCGCTGCTTCGCAATTTCCACCTTGAAGCGTTACCGTGATAGCAGGTGGGCAAACCAACACGGGGGGCTCCGTATCGTTTATGGTTATCGTTACAGTGTGGAAATCGTTTGGACAAACACCACCTTGATTTCCAGCGTAGGTATTTATTGGGAATGGATTTGCAGCTGTTCCATTGGTAGTCTCATTATCGAGTGCATTTATTCCACTGAAAACCCAATTGTTAATTTGAAAAAAAGAAGCATCAGGGCCTGTATTGTTAACCCGATAAACCCACCCATCCAAATAATCCCAAGGTTGACCGGAGCCACTCAT
The DNA here is from genome assembly GCA_024642645.1 of Saprospirales bacterium. Classification (GTDB taxonomy): domain Bacteria; phylum Bacteroidota; class Bacteroidia; order Chitinophagales; family Saprospiraceae; genus UBA6168. The sequence continues at coordinate 2,243 of JAHEAS010000784.1, forward strand.
ATTGATGTCACCAAAAACGTCAATCACCATTCCGTTACAGAAAAGTTCAATTGCATCATCACCATTGATGCTTGGAGCTAAGCCATTAGTGTAAGTCGGTGGAAACCCAAAAAAAGCTGTAAACGCCGTAGCTTCTGTAGCCACCCAAATATGGGTGCCAGCTGTAATGGCTGCAGATGGGAAAGTAAATTCTTGACCGTCAGAGCCACCTCCATTGTTGGCTG
>JAHEAS010000091.1 GCA_024642645.1 Saprospirales bacterium
CTACACGAGCAGCTGCGCACCGTTTACAACGACCTGTACGGCCACGTTCACGGTAACGGCACCTCCAACGGTTGTGCTGACCTGCCCAGTGAACACGACAATTAGCCCATGCCTGACTCAGGCGCAGGTTAATACGGCCTATGCGACTTGGTTGGCTTCTGTCCAGGCTTCTGGTGGCTGCAACGGTTTGCTGACAAATAACAGCATCGGCGCTCCTGCAATTTGCAGCCCAGTTGCAGTGGTAAGGACAGTGACGTTCACTTACACCAGCAGTTGCGCACCGTTCACGACAACTTGTACGGCAACGTTCACATTGCCAGCGTACCCAGACTTTACGGTACCTGCAAACGGTGCAGCCACGGTGGCATGTCCTGCCAACGCAACGCAACCAACACCACCAGTGGTACAGGATGCTTGCGGCAAGACTTTGACGCCTACTGGACCGGTCGTTGTCAACAACCCGAATCCGCTGACTTGCGAAGGAACTAGGACTTATACATGGACCTACACGGATTGCTCAGGCCATGTGAAAACATGGAGCTTTACGTACACGGTCGTCCGCTTGGATTTCGGGGTGCCGCCAAACGGAGGTAGCACGGTGGCGTGTCCGGACCTGACGGACGTACAGCCAATTCCGCCAGTTGTAACAAGCAACTGCGGAGAGGTACTAACACCAGTCCTGACCAGTGTGACACCGAAGCCAGGGTGCTTCGGCAGTCGAAACTATACTTGGACTTATACGGACTGTGCTGGCCATTCGCATCAGTGGACGTATATCTACACGGTCATTTACCAAAACTTCACGGTGCCGGCTAGTGAAACGGTGAATGTAGAGTGTGCGCTGAATGCCTCAGCACCTGTTCCACCTGTTGTTTATGACAATTGTGGGAAATTGCTGATTCCACTGGGCCCGGTTATCACCAGCACGACCAATGCCAGCGGTTGTGAGGGTAGCCGCAAATATGCTTGGACTTATACGGACTGTTCTGGCCATGCAAATACATGGAGTAAGACTTTTAACTTTGGTTATACTGCCGATTTCTTCGTTTACCCAGATGGCGAGGAATTCGTAGGCTGCTTGCTATTCGCCCAGTCTCCTGTCATTCCACCAACTATTTATGGAGTATGTGGTGAGGAAATAAGCGTGTCTGGCCCAACCATAACGGAATCCATTGACGCAAGTGGCTGCAGCGGTGTGCGCAAGTTCACCTTCCTGTACACAGACTGTGGTGGTCACTCGCACCCCTGGAGCTTCACCTACATCGCAAACGACAACGAACCGCCGATAGGCAGCTGCCCGGATGTGGACGTGGCCGACCTGTCCTGCATCGAGGACGTGCCGTGCCCAGATGATTACGATTTTAGCGCTAAGGTTGACGAAATCCTTGCCGCAGGCAACATCTTTGACCTGTGTAGCGGCGATGACCTTAATGTGGAACTGGACAGCTGGTCGGCGCTCTGGCAGTGCTCAGCCCCTGATGGTGACGGCATTTATACGTTTGGCCGCACGTTCTACTTCCGCATCTCTGACCAGTGCGGCAATGAGATGCCAAGCCTTTGTGGGGTGACCTACTCCGGCATTTGCCAACCGCTGGAAACCTTCCTGCAAGGCGAGTGGGGCAACGAGGGCGGCGAACCGGGAAGCTCAACGCCTAATGCTGGAACTGACCTTCAGACGATTGCCACCCTGCTCGGCCAAGGCCCACTGACTATTGGTGGAAGCCACCGGTCACTGACGCTGACCGATGCACAGTGCGTGATGAATTTGGTGCCCGGAGTCGGTTACCCGACCATTTTGGGCAATTGCATACAGACCAACTGCAACGGCTGTAACCCGGCGGGAACGATTGGGATGAAGAACAGCCTTGCGACGAACACCATTTCGTTGATGCTCAACATGCGCTATAACGTGCAGTACAACGGCCTGACAATGACGAACATCCGTAACCAAGGCCTTGGATGCATCGATATTGACCAGAACATCAAGACTTGTGTGGAAGGTGGCGGCTGCAAGCTGCAAGTGTTTGAATCAAATGGCACAGCACACCAGTTTCCTTACACCATTGGTGGGCTTCTCGACCTAGCTAACCTCTTCTTGGACGGCAACTTGGCGCTTACAAGCGGCGGGTCGTCTAGCTACGCCAACGCCATCAACAATTCCATCACGAAGGTGCACGAGTACTGGTACAAAGGCCAGACGCCGACCACTTGCGACCCAAGTGCAGGCATCACGTCTCCGGATATTGTACAGAAGGCACTGCCCACTGGCAAGCCAACAAGCGGAGCTGTTTTAAGCTTGGCACCGAACCCCGCCAGTAGTGAAGTAACCTTCAAGCTGTCTGAAATGGCCGAGGCACAGGAGGTGACAGTTGTGGTTTACACCCTGTTTGGCCAGCTGGTGCTGCGCCAAGATTTTGGTAAGGTGACTTACCTCAACGAGCGGATTGACCTGAGCGGCATCGGCAGTGGGCTGTACATCGTCAGCGTGAAGGCTGGTGCTGAGCGGTTTGAGCAGAAGCTGGTTATAGGAAGATAATAAATTTTTATTTTGGCACCGCATTATGGCGGAGTAAGCAAAAAATGGCAGTCGTCTTAAGTGGGCGGCTGCTGTTTTTTTTTGATAGAAATCGGGCCATTGAAAGGCTGATTTTCCTAGGTCGTCATGTCATCACAGCTTTGAGCATAAAATTTGCAGGATGACAGACCACCGAGTTACTTTCCCGATAAATCCACTTCCCAATCCCTACTACGAAATTGATTTGTTCATCATTTCATGCAATGCTATGCGCTAGTCCGTGCATTGTTGTGAAAAAATAATTTGGTAAATGAAATCTTCAAAACTGATTGCTGTAGGTTGTTTCCTTTTGCTATTTCCTGTTCTTTCCCAAGGGCAAAAATTTTGGGAAATAAGTGCAGCACCCGGCCTCATGAATTATTACGGAGACTTAACACCGCCGTTATTTACCGTAAAAGAGGTATTCTTAGGCGGGCAGCTCAGTGTTCGCCGTTATTTTGATAGGGAACATGCCATTCGTGTGAACATCTTGCATGGAAAATTGGCGGGAAACGACCTCAATTTTGATAGAAATTACCTGCGTGGAAATAGCTTTGAGGGTCGATTGACAGAGTTTTCCGTCATGGGAGAGCTGGATTTCAAAGGCCGAAAACGGTTTTCTACTAGGCATGGCTATGAGAAAATGGCATCCCTTTATTTGTTCGGCGGTGGTTCTGTGGCCTATTTTGACCCAACCGTTCACTACGGATCGGTTGACAGTAAGGATGCTGATTTGGACTATATTAAGTGGCATATAGGTATGCCAATCGGTGGTGGCGTCAAGATTGATGTTAATAAGAAATTGGTTATTGGGTTGGAATTGAGCTATCGATTCACCATTTCTGACTTCCTTGATGGCACACAGGCTTCTGGCAATGCCTACAAAAACGATTCCTATACTTTTGGAGGTGTCTCAATTGGATATCGCTTTTTTGACAAGGCAAAAGAGGTGGAAGCGCCAACAAAAAAATAATTCCTTCAGTATGAATGAAGTTCGGCAATAGATTTTCTATAAAATGAAAAACTATTGCCGAACTTTGAACGAAAATTGGATTTGCTGCGTTTGCAGTTTTAATCCTTAGACATATAGCGAAGACTATGCAAGCGAATATTAAACGAGTTCACATAATAAGCAGGCACAATGAAGGTTGGGCTGTCTTGAAGCAAGGTGCTTCAAGGGCGCTGAAAGTGTATCCCACAAAAGAAGATGCAGTGATAGGCTCCTACCGCTTTCTTCAATTAGGCTACGATCTCGTCATCCATCGGAAAGACGGCTCCGTTGAGCAGTACAAAAATGCAGAAACAACACTTAATAGTTTTCCGCTTGCAGGGAATGAGCAACGACCTGCTACAAAAAGCCGTCAAAAATCTGGTTCCCCTAAGAAAATGAGTGCCAGTAAATAACGACTCTGCTAAATTCATTGAATTTTTACCGAATATTCTAAACTATCTGATAAAGATAGCTTTGTAATCAATTCAACACCTACCACCTATAATGAGCAGCTTCGACAAGAATGTCTTCATCAACTGTCCTTACGACGATGAATACCTCCCGCTGCTGAAATCCATGATTTTTACCATCAAAGCATGCGGTTTTTATCCCCGTATCGCTTTGGAACGTTTCAACTCTGCGGAAGTCAGGTTGCAAAAAATTAAGCAATTGATAGAGGAATCGTGCTACAGCATCCACGATTTAAGTAGGATAAGAGCTGTTAGTGCAGGAGATTATTTCCGTTTGAATATGGCCTTGGAGCTGGGAATGGACATCGGTAGTCGTGATTACCATCCAGACCCGATGTTCAGAGAGAAAAAACTATTGGTACTAGAAAACGAACGGTACAGTGTGCAAAAGGGACTATCGGACATGTCTTTCGGCGATTGCAAATCCCACGAAGGCAGTGAAGAAAAGTTGATCAAATGCGTCAGAGACTGGTTTTATGAGAGCGGCACAAAAAAAATTAAGCCCGCCTCTATAATTTGGAACGATTTCAACGTGTTTATGTCCAATTTATATGTCGAAAAGACTGAACAAGGGTATAAAACTGAGGAGATTGACCAAATTCTCATCCCAGAATACATTGACTGGATAGACGAGCGGTTCAATGGGAAGTGAATCCTATTATAAAATAATAAAAAACGCCCGCTCCTAAAAATAGGGAGCGGGCTCCATCGTCATTGGTCTCAAGATAAGAAAACTACTATTTTGGAACAAGGCAATTGTGGGTATTACTCCCGGATTACCTTGCGATTACCGTCAGAGAATTGAATGAGCCTAGCCTTTTCAGCTTTTGGCTTCACTACGTTTTGCACAAAATCTAGTGCTGATTCTTTGGAAGAAAAATTGGCCATAATGAGGTAAGAGTACCCACCTTCTGACAGCTTTTCGTAGTGTACATTTCCAAATTTTCGAAAAATTGGGTTAGTCTTGTCCATCGGGTAGGTCGAAGTGGCAATCTCTATAGCTAAGCCATTAAAAAGCGCAGGAAAACGCTTGTGAGAACGCACAGAAAGCGGTGCTGGGGGCGTTTTTTTGATAGGACCACTAATGGCTGCTATGGTGTTATTGGCTTCATAAGCTGCAGCGCCTTGACTAAATGCAGCTGTACTTATAACCAATAATAAAAAGGACAGAAATGAGCGGGAGGCATTCTTTTTCATGGAATTATAAATTTAATAATAATTAAATATGTAAAAATCATGCCAAGTTTAACTTGTTGAAAATTAGCTAAACTTGGGACGCACCACCTCGCTCAAAGCAATTGCCCTGAGGGTATTTCTGTACGACCAGACTTGAAATCTGATGAACGGTGACTATCCACTGAAAAGGACGAAGACGGGTTGTCTTCGGTGGAATCAGAAGCACTGGCTGGCTTCCCGGAGCCTACTGTGAAAAGTAGAAGGCCAAATGACAAGGCCATTAGGCATAATAGTGTAAAAGAGTGTTCCATGCGAGCTTTGGTAAAATGTTCTGGATTATTGTTAGTATCAGTTTTCTTTCTAAAAACCAATGAGCTCGGCTGAGTTGAATGTTCTATCTACAATGACAATGCAAACATAGGTAAATTTAATATTTATATTTTAATCTTTTATCAACTTTTTTTGAAAAATATTTTTTCTGGTTCCAAACTTTAAGAAATGCCGTATATTTGCCCCGCTTTTGAAGGAAAACAATTTTCAATTGTTTCCGAATTGAGCAAAATACCCGTGTGGCGAAATTGGTAGACGCGCTACTTTGAGGGGGTAGTGTCCGCAAGGATGTGCTGGTTCAAATCCAGTCGCGGGTACCCACGGAAGCGTAACGAGTTGATTTTTAACTTGTTGCGCTTTTTTTATTTAAACATTTTTATAGTTTTGGATTACACCTTAGAACTATAAAACGAGTTGTTCACTATGCCTACTATCAAAGAAGTCACCGCTCACCTCGAAACCATCGCCCCACCCAACTACCAGGAAGGATATGATAACGCCGGCCTTATCACCGGAGACCCCAACTGGGAGGTGACTAACGTGCTTTGCTCGCTCGATGCCACTGAAGCAGTCATAGATGAGGCCATCATGCTTGGTTGCAATCTCGTGGTGGCCCACCATCCCATCGTTTTTAAAGGATTGAAAAAAATCAATGGGCGCAATTACGTGGAGAGGACGGTCATCAAGGCTATTAAGAACGACGTGGCTATTTTTGCCATCCACACCAACCTCGACAACGTGCTGCATCGGGGCGTCAACGCCAAAATTGCGGAGCGGTTGGGCCTTCAGAACATTTCCATCCTAGCACCGAAACCCGAAGTCAATGATTTAAGCGTCGGAGCGGGCGTCATCGGTGAGTTGTCAAGCCCGGTGGAAGAAAGCCACTTTTTGGAAAAACTGAAAGAAACCATGCTGGCAGGCTGTGTTCGGCACACCAGGTTGCTGGGCCGACCCATTAAAACGGTAGCACTTTGCGGCGGTGCTGGGAGCTTTCTTTTGCCGATGGCCATTGCCCGTAAGGCAGACGTTTATATCACTGGCGACTTCAAGTATCACGAGTTTTTTGATGCCGATGGTCACCTTGTCATCGCCGACATCGGCCATTTTGAATCAGAGCAATTTACTATTGATTTATTACATGAAATTATCTCTGAGAAATTTACTATTTTTGCGCCCCTCAAAACGAGCGTGAACACCAATCCTGTTCATTATTTATAAATACTGTTTGCCGTTTGCTCCTTGGATTTGAAACAACAAACGGCTGCAAACAATAACAATCGTCAAAATATGGCAGAACTGACCGTCGAGGAAAAACTCAAAAGCTTGTACGAACTGCAACTGATTGATTCTCAAATCAGTGAACTCCAAATCCTAAAAGGCGAACTGCCGATGGAAGTGAGGGACCTCGAAGATGAAATCGCAGGTCTGGAAACACGCTTCCGCCGCTTGCAGGAGAACATGGAAGACCTTGAAGGCGAGGTGGGCCGCTACGAGTCCAATATTGCCGAGGCAACAGCGTTGATAGCCCGCTACGAGAAGCAACTCGAGAATGTAAAAAATAACCGGGAATTTGAGGCGCTCACCAAAGAGGTAGAGATGCAACGCCTTGATATTCAGCTTTCTGAGAAAAAAATCAGGGATTCTAAGGTGAATGTAGATGCCAAGCAGGGCACACTTACTGCCACAGAGGAGCGTCTGAATACTAAGAAAGCCGACCTTGAACGCAAAAAGGTAGAGCTTCAGGCCATTCAAGAAAAGACAGAGAAGGAAGAGGAAAAGTATCGCAAAAAAAGCGATAAGGCCCGCAAGAAAATTGAAGAGCGCCTGCTGAAAGCGTACTCAAAAATCCGTGATTCGTACCGCAACGGCTTAGCCGTAGTGACCATCGAGCGTGACGCATGTGGCGGCTGTTTTAACCAAGTGCCCCCACAGCTCCAACTCGAAATCGGCATGCGGAAGAAAATCATGGCTTGTGAGCACTGCGGCCGTATCCTTGTGGACGCCCAAATCCTCCAAGCTGCGGAAGACCTCGTTGAAGCTGAAGATTAATAGCTACTACTAGATGTTGGGGGATACTGGATTTTAGATTCAGGAAATGGAGCTTCCAGTTTGAAAAGCCCCTTGGAGTAAACTTCATGGGGCTTTTCCAGTTTTCTAGTATCAAGACTCAATATCCAGTCCTATGTCCAACCTTCGCCTCCGGCTTTTGTCCTACGTCATCATGGCCTACATGCTGATGGCTTTTGCTTGGTGGTCAATGTTGCTTTTTACCAAGAACCAAGATGCTTTTTACGCCAAACGGGATTTGATGAAGATAGGCATGGTAGCTGAGGGGCTCGTGAAAAACAATGTAGAATTCGAGCAAACTTTTGATTATCAAGAACTTGCGAAGAAGTATCAGCGGCAAGAACGAATGATTTTTGGTGAAGCTATAATGTTTGTGGTGACCCTACTGGCTGGTATTTGGTTCATCAATCAAGGCTATCAAAAAGAAGTGAAGGCCAACACACAACGACGGAATTTCCTGCTGTCCATTACCCACGAACTGAAGTCCCCCATCGCATCTATACGACTTGTATTAGAGACATTGCTGCGTCGGGAATTGCCGAAGGAAAAAGCCAATCAACTCTCTACCAGTGCTTTGCGTGAGAATGAACGGTTGCACGAGCTGGTGGAAAACCTCCTGCTCTCTGCCAAACTCGAAACTGCGTATCAGCCCTATTTTGAAGAACTGGATATTGCCGCACTGCTCGAAGACCTGATGGCCAAATTGGCTGACCGCCATCCGGAGGCTTATATTGCGCTCGAAAAACCAGACGATTTCCCATTGGTAAAAATGGACAAGCAAGGCATTATCTCTGTTGCCACCAACCTGCTTGAAAATGCCATTAAGTACGCAGATGCCAGACCGGAAATTGAGGTGCGGCTTTTCCACCAAAATAAGAAAGTGACAATGGAGTTTGCTGACAATGGCCCTGGTATTCCTGAACAAGAAAAAAAGCGCATTTTTGAAAAATTTTACCGAATAGGTAGCGAAGAAACCCGCCAAACAAAGGGCACTGGCTTAGGGTTGTTTATCGTTCAGCAGGTGGTGAAGGCACACAACGGCCGAATACAAGTGCTTAATAACCAGCCAAAAGGAACTGTTTTTAAAATAGTAATCGGAAATTAGGAATTATGAATTGCCGGAAAATGCAATTCACAACTTCCAATTTCCAATTTCCAATTTCCAATATCCAACATGCGAATATTACTAGTCGAAGACGAAGAAAACATCCGGGACGTTGTTAAACTGAACCTGGAACTGGAGGGTTTTGAAGTCGTGGCTACAGGCAAGGGCTGGGACGGGTTGAAGTTTTTTAAGGAACAGCATTTTGACCTCATTATCCTAGACGTGATGTTACCGGAAATTAACGGGTTTGAAATCTGCGAACAAATCCGCCTATCGGATATGGAAGTGCCAATCATTTTTCTCACAGCCAAAGATGCCTCAACGGACCGTATTGCTGG
>JAHEAS010000785.1 GCA_024642645.1 Saprospirales bacterium
CTCGGCATGCCATTAGCTTGGTCAAGTAAACTTTCATTCCGAACTACCTGTCAAACTGTTCCAAGTCTAGTTCTTCGATGATTTGAATCAGTTTTTTATCATAATTTTTATCGGTAGCGTAGCCCGCCTTTTTTAGGCCCCTTGCCCAACCTGCGTAGTCGGATGCCCCTAGTTTTTTCAAATGCTTGTAGCGGTCGATTTGCAATAACTTTGAATGCTCCCGGAAACTTTCCCAAGAAGTATCGAAGACCCGGAACATGTCGTAAACATCATCGTCGGAATAGTTGCGACAGGTGCAATGGCGGCATTTGCTGCGGCACTTTATCCCAAAATGGTTGTTCGATTCGGTGGCCAACCGACTGTCCCCAGCATCCGTTTCGATAAGCCCCTGTGCCAAAGTGATGCTGGCCGGGATTCCAAATTGTTTCATTTCCGAAATAGCTGTTGCCGCAAAGCGCTCAACGTATTTCCGACAGGTTTTGAGCTTCTCTGTAACTATGGCGTCGTCCACGCTTTTTTGCTGCGCCATATTGGGGTCGAGCACAAAGCTGAGGTTTTTGAAGTCACTGGTCTTCCAGTTCTTGGAGGGCAGGCTGGCAGCACGTTCTGGCTGCAGAACAGCAGGTATAGCTGACAACTCATCCACCATCGAAGCACTTACTTTCTGCACTTCCCCAGTGGTTGCCATTGCCTGCGTGTCAAATAAATTCACCGAAGTCTGTACTTCCCGATTGGTGTAAAGCTGCCAAATAAAGCAGGCGATAACTGCTTGAAACCAGTATTTACCTATCCATTTGAAGAGTTCTTTGGCGGTGCTGGTTTGGAGGGGTTCCTGATGTAGTCGATACGCTGCCATGATAACCAAGTTTTTGTTTGAAACGATTGAATAACTACAGCAAAGTAAATGTATTTGTTTTTAAATGGCAAGTATTTTAAAAACATTTTGTTTTTTTTATTTCAAACTTAGATTCCGGGGGCAGGACTTACGACCATTCTAGCTGGGGGTATGTTTGAAAATAATTACCTTCACGCCGCAAAAATTTGCACCTCGAACAGCATTCTAAACCTATCCTTTTATGAAAAAATTATTGTTTCCAGCACTTGCCATCCTTGGCCTTGCAGCTTGCAACCAAGAAGGCGACCAAAACGCAACGACAAACATGGAGTACCCGAAAATACCTGTCAGCTACCCACAAACAGCAACGGAAGACGTGAAAGATGACTACTTCGGAACCTCGGTAGCAGACCCTTACCGTTGGCTCGAAAACGACACCGCTGCCAATACCGAGGCTTGGGTAAAGTCGCAAAATGTGGTCACACAAGACTACCTCAGCAAGATTCCGTTCCGAAATGCGGTTCGTGACCGCTTTGAGGAATTGTTCAACTACCCAAAATACGGCGCACCCTACCAGGTGGGCGAGTACTATTTTTTTTCCAAAAATGACGGCCTGCAAAATCAATCTGTGCTCTATCGCCAAAAAGGGCTTGATGGAGCACCAGCCGTTTTCATTGACCCCAATAAACTTTCCGCAGACGGCACGGCAGCCATTGGCATCGCCGGGGTCTCCGACGACGACAAGTACCTGACCATTAGCCGCTCGGACGCCGGCTCGGACTGGAGTGAAATTCAAGTTTATGACGTGGCTACGATGAAGCCGCTGCCTGACGTGCTCAAATGGGTCAAGTTCAGCGGTGGTTCTTGGTGGAAAGACGGGTTCTTTTACTCCCGCTACCCCGAACCCGCCAAGGGTACTGAACTCAGCGGCAACAACATGAACCACTGGGTGTATTACCACAAGCTCGGCGACCCGCAATCAAGTGATAAGCTAATATACAAGGACGATAAAAACCCGAGCTTCTACCACAATGCCCAAGTGACGGAGGACGAGAAGCACCTATTTATCTATGCCGCTCCAGGCACCGATGGCTACGCTGTCTTGCACAAAGACCTCACTACTGATGGGCCGATAACCACGCTTTTTGAGGGCTACAAAAACAAGACTTCGGTTGTCTATAACATAGGCAATAAGGTGCTGGCCATGACGGACATAGATGCCCCAAACTACCGCCTCGTGGAAGTGGACTTGGCCAAACCAGATAAGACTAACTGGAAAGACATCATCCCCGAATCGGAGAACCTGCTCGAAGGCTGCTCAACGGGCGGCGGCAAGCTGTTCGCTGGATATCTCGAAAAAGCCACCAACCGGATTTATGAAATGAACTACGATGGCTCAGGTAAAAAAGCCCTTGCATTGCCGGGGCTTGGCTCTGCGGGTGCGCCAGGTGGTCGGGAGACCCACAAGTCATTGTTTTACACTTTCACCTCGTTTCTTTATCCTCCGACCATTTTCAAATACGACGTGGCTACTGGCCAGTCTTCTATTTTTCAGGAAACAAAACTGAAGTTCAATCCGGCCGATTACGAGGAAAAACAAGTGACTTATAAAAGCAAGGACGGCACAC
>JAHEAS010000786.1 GCA_024642645.1 Saprospirales bacterium
CGGGCAGCGCACCACGTCGCCCTTGCGCAGGATTTGAAGCGGCTTGCCTTTTTCCTGATAATAACCCATGCCATCCAGCCCGATGAGTGTTTGTCCGCCGGGGTGTTTATGCCATTTCGAGCGGGCTTCGGGTTCAAAAATCACATTGCCAATGGATGCGTTGAAGGCTGTGTCCGCTGCTATGAGGAAGTTCACCCAGGCGGTTCCTTCAAAATTGCCGCCCACTATTTTATTGCCTACCGGGAATATGGTCTGGAGCATATCGGGCGGGGTTTGTGCTGCCGATTGCAAGCTGCATAAAGCCAAAAGCAGCCCTACTTTGAATCTTAAGTTTAGTATGAAAAAACTTGGGTTAAACATAGGTTACGGATTGAGCAACTTCGTAAACGACAGCGACCCCAACTTCCATTTATCGCCTTCCTTCACATAAACCTCTGTCACCATGAATGGATTGGTCACTTCGTTGCCGCCCACCACGGCCAGTAGGGTGATTTTGTTTAGCAAAATGGCGGTGTTGCCAATGATTTCAACCGATACTTCGTGGATGTCCGCTTGCTTGTACCAAATCCCACCGCTTTTGATGATGTTGAGTTCCTGTTCCGTTCCCCAGCTTCCGCCCATGTGGACGAATTTCGCTTTTGCATCAAAAAGCCCTGCCAGTTTATCCACCGCTTTATCGGCCATCCACTGCCATTTTTGTTTCGAAAGTTCAATGATTTCCTGTTCGGTGGTCATGCTTTTTGCATTGTTTTTTTTGTTGACAAAATAATCCGCATCCGATACCTTTTCCAGCCAAATGGTCGGCTGCGCCCCCGTGACGCCGAGGTAGGTCATGCCCCCGTCCGGCGTTGCACCGTGCCAATGCTCCACCCCCGGCTGGCATTTTACGACATCGCCTTTGTGCAATATTTCCAGCGGTTTGTTCCGCTCCTGATAATAGCAGATGCCATCCGTGATGAGCAAGTGCTGCCCGCCGGGATGCGTGTGCCAATCCAATCTTGCACCAGGCGCAAAAGTGGCAGTGGCTATGCTGTAATCGAAGGTTGAGTCAGGAGTGCTTAAATGGCTGAGCCAAACATCGCCCGTGTGGTGGACGTTGGCGGCTTTTTCACCCAATGGAAAAATGAGTGCCTCTTGCGCCGCTGCCTGAATAGACAGTGCGAGGGACAGTATAAATGTGGAAGACAATACTTTTTTTATGATTTTCATGACTGTTTTTTTTAATTAAAAGGTGATTCAAACGTCGGCGACTTTGGGAAGCCTAATTCACAATTTCCGCTCCCCCAACCACTTCACCATCTTCGGGTCACGGTGGTCGAAGAAGGCGCTGGATTTGGTGTCCAAGGTTTTGATGGCGTCCATATCTTCTGCACTCAGTTCAAAATTGAGGCTGTTTAAGTTCTCCGCCATCCTTTCCTTTCGCACCGATTTTGGAATAGCCACCACGCCCCGTTGCGTCAGCCAGCGCAAGATAACCTGAGCGATGGTTTTGCCGTGCTTTTTGCCAATGGATTCCAGCCGTTCATTATGAAAAATATTGTTTTTACCTTCAGCAAATGGCCCCCAAGATTCTATCTGCACGTTGTTTTCCTGTAAAAACTGCTGCGTCTCGGTTTGCTGGTGAAAAGGATGCGTTTCAACCTGATTGACCGCCGGAACGATTTCGTTGTGAACCATCAAATCCATCAATCGGTCGGGATGGAAATTGCTGACACCAATGGCCCTGATGACTCCTTGTTTGTACAAGTCCTGCATGGCCCGCCATTCGCCATAGACATCGCCGAACGGCTGGTGAATCAGGTATAAATCCAAGTAATCCAGTTGCAGTTTTTTCAATGAATTATCAAATGCCTTTTTTGTGCCTTCGTAGCCATTGGACTGTATCCAAAGTTTGGTGGTGATGAACAATTCTTCCCGTGGGATGCCGCTTGCCGTGATGGCGTTGCCGACTGCCGCTTCGTTTCCATAGGAAGCAGCCGTGTCAATCAAACGGTAGCCCGTTTCGATGGCATCCACTACGCTTCGTTCACACTCGGCTTGGTCTGGAATTTGGAAAACGCCAAATCCGAGGATGGGCATTTCGACGCCGTTGTTCAAATTTACTGTTTGCATTTTAATTATTTTGATGGTGTAAAGGTCGGGATAGCGTTATTCACAAGTGTTATACAGATTACGGATTTACCTACCATAATTACGGATTCGGCTTTCCGTGAAAGCAATTCCGCACGAAGAGGCTTAAATTTGACCCACAAAATCTTAGAAAAATGGAACTGATACGCAATTTCGACAGCATCAGCGAATACAATACTTTCAACAATCATGAAACATTGCACCCATTGGTGAGTGTGCTGGATTTTTCAAAAGCCAACCCACGGCGTGGCCACAGGATGACTTTCGGGATTTACCTCATCGTGCTCAAGGAGGTAAAATGCGGGGACATGAAGTATGGCCGTCATTACTACG
>JAHEAS010000787.1 GCA_024642645.1 Saprospirales bacterium
CTGCTCCGGCCATGTGAAAACATGGAGTCACGTCACCACCGTAGAGCGGGAGCCGTTCGGTGTGCCTGCCAATGGCGGTGCCACCGTGGCTTGTCCCGACCAAACTGATGTGCAACCAACACCACCAGTGGTGACCAGCAACTGCGGCGAAGTGCTGACCCCGGTCATTACTTCAACCGCAAAACCTGGCTGTGAGGGCAACCGCAACTGGGACTTCAAATACACTGATTGCGAAGGAAATACGGCTACTTGGACGTTCATCTACACAGTCGAGTACCTAGATTTTACGGTGCCAGCCAGCGAGACGCTCACGGTTGAGTGCCCGCTGAATGCCAGCCAGCCCATCCCGCCAGTGGTCAAGGACAACTGTGGCAAAACGCTGACGCCAACAGGCCCCGTCATCACCAGCACCAACAACGCCAGTGGTTGCGAGGGCAGCCGCACATACGCCTGGACCTACAAGGATTGCGAGGGTAACACCCATGTTTGGAGCAAAACCTTCAACTTTGTTTACAGCTCCGACTTCTTCGTTTATCCCGATGGCGAAGCATTTGTTGGCTGCTTGCTGTTTGCCGAGACTGGCCCTGTTCCGCCTACCATCTACGGTGCTTGCGGCGAGGAAATCAGCTACACCGGACCGGTAATCACAGAATCCATTGACCCAAGTGGATGCAGCGGGGTGCGCAAGTTCACCTTCATCTATACGGATTGCGGAGGCCACAGCCACCCTTGGAGTTTCACCTACCATGCCATTGACAACGAACCTCCAGTGGGCACCTGCCCGAATGTGGACGTGACCAATCTCGAATGCATCGAAGATGTTCCATGCATTGGTGATTACGATTTTAGCGATAAAATCCAGGAATTGCTCCAAGCAGGCGGCTTCTATGACGTTTGCAGCGGCAGCGACCTCACCGTTTCCATTGAAAGTTGGACGGCGCTCTGGCAGTGCTCGGATGCTGATGGTGACGGGGTTTACACTTTTGGCCGCACTTTCAACTTCCTGATTGAAGATGCCTGCGGCAATGGTTTCCCGTCATTTTGCAGCGTAACTTATTCTGGCAAATGCCAGCCGATCAGCACCTACAGCCAAAGTGAGTGGGGCAACGAGGGAGGTGAGCCGGGCAGCTCAACGCCCGGTGGCACTACCGACTTGCAAACCATCACCACCTTGCTTGCCCAAGGCCCGCTGACCATCGGCGGCAACAACCGGTCACTGACTTTGACCAGTGCCCAATGCGTGCTGAATCTGCTACCGGGAGTTGGAAACCCAACCATTTTGGGCAACTGTATCCAGACCAATTGTAGCGGCTGCAATCCGGCTGGGCCAATTGGCATGAAGAACATTTTGGCCACCAACACCATCGCCCTAGTGTTGAACATGCGTTTCAACGTTCAGTACAACGGCTTGACCATGGCCAATGTCCGCAGCCAGGACCTTGGTTGCATCGAGATTGACTCGAATATCGAGACCTGCACGGAAGGAGGGGTTTGCAAGCTGCATATTTTTGAGACCGGCGGCCCAGAGCATAGCTTCCCGTACACCTTGGGCGGCTTGCTCGACTTGGCAAACCTTTACTTGAACGGCGGCCTGAACCTAACTTCCTTTGAGTCAGCCGTTTATGCTGCTGCCTTGAACAAGACCATTCAGCGGGTAAACGATTACTGGCATGATGGCACTGTAGCCACTACCTGCAACCCTGGCGGTGGAGCACCTGTCATGGCCGATGCTCCTCAAAAGTCGTTGCCGACAAGCAAGCCAACTGCGAAAGCAAGCCTCGACTTCAGCTTGGCGCCGAACCCTGCGGCCAATGAGGTGACTTTCCAAATGGCCGAACGCTCGGAATTACAGGACGTGACTTTTGAAATTTACAACTACCTCGGTCAGCAGGTGCTTCGCAAAGACTTTGGCCAAGTGAGTTATGTCAACGAGCGAATTGACTTGAGCGGCATCGGCGCCGGCATGTACATCGTCAGCGTAAAGGCTGGAGAGCAACGCTTGGAGCGGAAGTTGGTCATCAACAAGTAACGACGAAGGGGTTTTTACCCAAAAGCAAGAGGCCGCAATTGCCCCGGAAAGGGTGGTTGCGGCTTCCTTTTTTTTATCAAGTTCTTGTGTACCTTTGGCCAAAACGAGACCTATGAAGTTCTTCAACCTCCTCATTTTTTGCTGTTTTGCTGCGCAAATTGCCAGTGCCCAAACCGACTGGCCTCAAGGGAGCTGGCAGCCCCTTTTCAACGGCAAAGACCTCACTGGCTGGGCCATCAAAGGCGGTCAAGCCACCTACCATGCCGAGAACGGCGAAATCATCGGAACGACCAAGGCCAACACGCCCAATACCTTCCTTTGCACCGATAAAAACTACGCTGACTTCATCCTCGAACTGGAGGTAAAGGTGGACCCTACCATGAACTCGGGCATCCAGTTCCGCAGCGAAAGCCTGCCCAGCTACCAAAACG
>JAHEAS010000788.1 GCA_024642645.1 Saprospirales bacterium
AGGCAAAGACTTTTACCACTTTCGCAATGCCTCGTGCTGGTGAGCGGTCGTGCAGGTTTCGAATTGGTGCAGAAATCAGTGATAGCCGGGGTGGCAGTGTTGGCGGCAGTCGGTGCACCGACAAGTTTGTCAGTAGAATTGGCTGAAGAGGCGGACATGACGCTGGTTGGGTTTCTTCGAAATGGGCAGTTCAACATTTACAGCGCCGCCGAGCGGATTAGTTTTTAGCATTTATTAGAAAAACCGTTACTTTTGCCGTCCTTTTAATACAAACCAATTTTCATCATTAAAAAATACCAATCATGGGCAGAGGAGACAAAAGAACCACCAAGGGCAAAATCGCTAGGGGTTCTCATGGCAAGACACGCAACAAGAAGACAAACAGCGTTGCGCAGCCAAAAAAACTAGAAGTGAAGAAAAACGGCTAAGAATAGCCGTTGGTTGTTGTTTGCTTCGCAAATTGGGCAAACAACAACCAACTGACTTTGTAGCCAAAAGAATCGGGTTTTATGAAAATTCGCATCCAAGGCAATTCCATCCGCTTGCGGCTTTCACAGCCGGAGGTGGCTACGTTCATTGAAACTGGCAGCGTGTCGGAAAGCATCCACTTTGGTGGCCAGCCCGGCGCTATATTGACTTATGCACTGGAGCGCTCAGACTTGCCGGAGTTAACCGCCACTTTTTCTGGAAACAGAGTTTGTGTAATGGTGCCTGCTGAACTTGGAGCGACTTGGGCTAATTCGGAGCAAGAAGTAGGCATGGAGCATGTAATCAATCCCTCGTCCGAAGTCGGCAGCCTCAAGATTTTGGTGGAAAAAGATTTCAAGTGCCTAACAGACCGGCCCGGGGTAGACGAAAGCGACAATTTTCCGAACCCAAACCACAGTTGTTGAGCCTTATAAGTTGCCCAATCACGCATCCGCAATGTTTAGCACCCTGTCCTTTTCAGTTATCAGTCATCCCAATAAAACTGCTGCGCATTGTCTTTTTTGACAAGCATAGCGAACATTTCCCTTTTTCGAAAGATTGTAAGGATATTGGAATTCATGGCTAAAAAGTCAGGGCGCCAACCGAAATCACATTCAATTGGCGCCCTGAAAAGGTTTTTTGTCGGAACAAATCCCCCAAAAAGATAATAATATAGCCAAAAAGCGAGCAATTGCTGAAACACCCGCTTACTTGAAAGCGTTAATGTGAACGCTTATAGACGTTTTTCGGGAAAAGTCCCGACTTGGTTTTTGACTTGGGATACCTGCCTTTTTTGTCTGGCTGCACGTGCACATTCTCATTCGCAGGACAGCCAGTGCCACGGTTGCAAGCGTTGGCAGTGAGGAGGATGGCAAAGGCGGCGATGCCGAAAACAAGCGAAAACCTTGATTTAATCATTAGCGAAAAAAATTTTTAGTCTAAAATAAGGGTACAAAGTTGGGCAATATCCCTGTCAAAAGCGAGCTTTTACTGGAAAGGTCAATAAAATAAGGCTTTTTTCTCCCTAAAACGTTTGCAGATATGGATGCTTGTATATTTTTGCGCCACTTTTTTAAAACTGTAATTTATTAAACCATTTTAAGATGAACAAAGGAGATTTGATCAACAAGGTTGCAGAAAGCGCTGGTCTTACTAAAGCACAAGCCACTTCTGCCGTTAACACTGTATTCGAAGCTGTCGGTGAATCACTCACTAACGGTGACAAAGTTACCCTCATCGGTTTCGGTACTTTTTCTGTTTCTAAGCGTGAGGCTCGTCAGGGCCGCAACCCACAGACAGGCAAATCCATCACTATTGCTGCTAAAACTTCCGTGAAGTTCAAAGCTGGCAAAGAACTGTCTGAGTCTGTGAACTAATCACAAACCGAAAGATTTAGCTTTCAAAAAGGAAAGGGCAACCGGGAAATACCCAGTTGCCCTTTTCCTTTTTCCTACCTTTGCGGCCTGATTTTGCAGACTTGTCACCAAATTGACCATGTACGAGGTAGTAAAAAAGTTGGCGAAACGATGGATTCCAAAGCAATTACTCCTTAAAAACGAGTTGTTCCTTCGGAAAATTCTCGCCGTCAAGTACAGGGGCACCGAGTTTGGTTGCAATATTTGCGAAAGCAAACTCGCCGGCTTCATCCACCTCGAAAATGGCGAAACGCTCTGTCCAGCCTGCGGAAGCCTACCACGCAACCGTCGGCTCTGGAAAGTGTTGATGGAGCAGGATTTGTTGCATGGTAATGTGCTCGACTTCTCGCCGAGCCGTTGTCTGGCAAGGAAAATGCGGTTGCAGAAGAGTATCCGCTATGTAAGCAGTGATTTTGTCGGGGAGTTTGAAGCCGAAAAATCGCACGACATCACCACCATTGCCGAACCTAACGCTGAGTTTGACCTCGTGCTTTGCTACCATGTACTGGAGCATGTGGATGACGACCGACAAGCGATGCGGGAACTGTATCGGGTATTGAAACCTGGTGGAAAA
>JAHEAS010000789.1 GCA_024642645.1 Saprospirales bacterium
CCCAAAGGCGGGTCTGAAGCCTCGTCACGCTGAACAGCGAGTCGTAAATCGGGTAGTTTTTCAGGAAGATATCCACCCCTTTTTTCACGGATTCGGCAGTGAGCAATGGGTTGGTGCTGTGCGTTTGCAGAAAAAAATCGGCGTCAAGCTGGTTAAGCGTGTTCAGCAGCACGTCGTTCATCGGGATGTCACCGGCTCGGAGGTGCGCTGGCCGTTCCAACAGCGTGACGGTCGGGAAGTGCTTGGCGGCATCTTCCAAGATGATTGGACTGTCCGTGTCAATGACCACCTGCCCGATTGCGGAGCAAGCCAACAGGCTCTCGACAACGTGGTGGTAAAGCGGTTTTCCTGCAAAATCCCGGTAGTTTTTACCTACCACTCGTTCACTGGAGTGGCGCATGGGGACGATGGCTGCTATTTTCATGAGTGAGGATTTGAGGATTCGAGGATTTGAGGCAAAAAAATAGCTCCGGCTGACAGGCAGCACGGAGCTATTTTTATTTCTTGGATTGGATTATCCGCCAGTTGACTGAATCACCGGACCAACAGCACCGCCGCCCAACATGAAGGTGGTCAGGATGCAAAGGATAATCAGTGTAGCAGCAAGTCCCCAAGTGATTTTTTCAATCATGTCGGCAGATTTTGCGACGCCGAACATCTGGTTGGCTTGGCCACCAAAAGTGGAGTCAACGCCACCACCTTTTGGGTTCTGAATCAACACTGCAGCAATCAAAAGGAACGCTACGATTGCTATCAAAATAGTCATTGCTACCATGGTACTCTTTTTTTTACTTTAGATATTAGCGATTAGACATTAGATAAAATACCGACTGGGTCTATGGTCTTGTCTCTATTTTCTAACCACTCAAATTAAATTTTCTTGTTCAATTCTTCGATTTTGGCCGCAAATAAACTGCTTTTTTCGGGAAATAACAACTTCAATTGCTCATACATTGAAATTGCTTTGCCATAAAGTTTCTGTCTTTCCAATAAAAGCGCAAATGTCTCGCTTGCGATTTCTCCATCCTCCTCTACGCTTTGCTCTGCAATCTGTTTCGCATCGGGTTCTATTTCATCCGCAGCGTGCTGTTGTTGCTTATTGTTCAGTGAAATATCTTTCAAGTCGGTGCTCAAAATCCCAGCCTCTGGTGGCTTGAACTTCCTCAACCAAGTATTGAAGGAGGATTTCGGCGTCGGCGTAGGATGTGCAGCTGTTTCGTTGGTGATTTCAAGTGGAATATTAGCAGTGGGTGGCGGCGGGGTTTCGGATTCCTCGGGGGCTTCTTTAACCGCAGTAGCCGTTATCGCCTCCTCAATGGGGGGTGCTTCCTCTTGCATTTCATCTTCCGCAGCCTCCATCAAATCTTCCAGTGGAGGGGACGAGTCTTCACTTTGTTTATCAGCAGTTTTATCTCCTTCATGATTAGGTTCTACCGGCTCGGCGGTAACGTTTTCGCCAGCTTCTGCATTTCCACCAAAATCCATCAAAAAGTTGAGGTCGCTTACCGGCTCGATTTCTTCATCCAATTCATCGCCAATAGTTTCCACCTTAGTTGAATTAGGAGGTGGTACGGCGGCCCCGGTTTGTTTGGGCGCTGCATCTGCTTCCATTTCATCCATCATACTCTCCAGCGAAGAGAGGTCTTTGAGTTCCAAAAAATCCTCGTTCAGCGTGTAGTTTTCCTGCATTTCCCGAAGGCGGGTGTATTGCTTTACTAGTTGCCGAAGTTTTTTTCGATCAGGGCTGCTGAGGGAGGCCAACACTTGGTTTCTGTCAAAATCTTTGCTTTGCTCAAACAGGCTTTTGAGCAGCAACAGGTAGCGCAGGTTGGGGGAATACGGGTACTGGAGCACCAAACTCTTCAACTCCTGATAGCTCACCTGATGTAGCATCGAGGGGTTCTTGACGTATTCATGAAAATTCTCTGAGTTCATCGTCCTGGGCTGTTGTGTCGGTGAAATGAGCGGAAAAAGTATGCAAAAATAGGTTTTTCCTGCTGATATTCAATGGTTTAGACTTGCCAAATAATCAATCAGCTTTCGTACCGCCTTGCCTCGGTGGCTGATGGCGTTCTTTTCCGCTTTCGACAACTCGGCAAAAGTAACACCAAAACCGTCCGGCTGAAAAATTGGGTCATAGCCAAATCCGTCCGTTCCCGATTTTTCGTGGCGGATGGTGCCTTCGGCAACGCCCTCGAAAAGGTGCTCCCTTCCATCCAAAATCAAGGCGATAACGGTGTAAAAACGGGCCTTCCGATTGGCCTCGCCCGTCAAGTTGCGCAGCACCAAATCCATGTTGTCTTCCGAATTTTTACCCTCGCCAGCATATCGGGCAGACAACACGCCCGGCTCACCTCCCAATGCTTCAATTTCCAACCCGGTGTCCTCCGAGAAGCAGTTCATGCCAAAGTTTTCAAACACGTAACGGGCTTTCTGAAGGGCATTTTCTGGGATAG
>JAHEAS010000790.1 GCA_024642645.1 Saprospirales bacterium
TGTTTTATTAGTGGCAGTATCCAAATAAGTATCTGCTGGAAATGATTCGTGGCCCGCCAGTTCTGATAAAAAATATAGGTGAGCGGAAATGGCAATAAGGGCAGTTAGGCAGGTTGCTGCTATGAAAGTTGTTTTCTTTTTCAATTTTAAGTTTTGTTTAGGGTACAACTAACGAGGTGGAACTTCACTATGTTGTTAAATGGTATTCATAATAAATCAAACAAGATTGTTTGAGTGGCTGCTTATTGGAGAAGGCGCTCCGATGAAGAAGCCGATGCAGTATTGGATGAAGAAAATTTGAATTTCACGCCAAAATCCCCCTTACCACTTCCCCCGAAACATCCGTCAACCGATACCGCCGCCCTTGGTGCTTGAAAGTCATTTTCGTATGGTCGAGCCCAAGTTGGTTAAGTATGGTCGCATGGAAATCATGGATATGCACGGGGTCTTTGGCGATGTTGTAGCCGAACTCGTCCGTCTCGCCGTACACCATTCCTGGTTTGATGCCACCACCCGCCATCCAGGCAGAAAAGCAGCGGGGATGGTGGTCTCTTCCGTAGAGCTTGGCATCAAGTGGCCCTTGACAGTAGTTAGTTCGGCCAAACTCGCCGCCCCATATCACTAGCGTATCATCCAGCAAGCCACGTTGTTTTAAGTCTAGGATGAGTGCCGCCGAAGGTTGGTCCACCTGTTTCGATTGCATACCCATTTCGTTCACGAGGTTGGAGTGTTGGTCCCAGCCTTGGTGGTAGAGTTGGATGAAACGGACACCTTTTTCTGCCAATTTTCTTGCGAGCAAACAATTTGCGGCAAAGCTGCCGGGTGTCACCACATCAGGGCCATACATCTTTAATATATGGTCTGGCTCACCGTTGATGTCCATCACCTCTGGCACAGAAGTTTGCATCCGGTAGGCCATTTCATACTGTTTTATCCTTGAGACGATTTCTGGGTCGCCCAATTCATCATAGCTATCTTGGTTCAGTTCCGCCAAACGGTCGAGGAAACGGCGACGGTCAGCTTGGGCCATGCCATTGGGGTCGTTGAGGTAAAGCACGGGGTCTTTACCGCCCCGCAAAAGCACGCCCTGGTGCGCAGAATCGAGGAAGCCTGCCGACCAGAGATGGGCGTACAAACCTTGTGCATTTCCTCCGCCCCGGCTGGTCAGCACTACGAAGGCAGGAAGGTTTTCATTTTCACTTCCGAGGCCATAGCTCATCCATGCACCCATGCTGGGCCTGCCAGCTTGCTGGTGGCCTGTTTGGAAAAAGGTAATAGCAGGGTCATGGTTGATAGCCTCGGTGAAAAGGCTGTTCACAATGCAAATATCATCGGCCACTTGGCCAGTAAAAGGGAAAAAGTCGCTGATCCAAGCTCCATGTTGTCCGTATTGCTTGAAGTCCACAGCTGACCCCACCAGTGGGAACTTGGTCTGGCCGCTGGTCATAGTAGTGAGGCGCTGGCCCATACGGATGCTTTCAGGAAGGTCTTGGCCATGCATTTTACGAAGCAAAGGCTTGTAATCGAATGATTCCAACTGTGAAGGTGCTCCACTCTGGAACAGGTAAATCACCCGTTTCGCCTTGGGTGCGAAATGTGGCATCCCCGCCAAGGTGTTATCCTGACCCGACTCAGCGTTGCAAGAAAAAAGGCTGGGAATCATCAACGAGCCAAGTGCCGCTGAGCCAATGCCCAAACTCATCCGGGACAGAAAAGTGCGGCGATTAATGTTGAGTTGCGATTCGAGAAGTGGACTCATTGGAAGGGAGAATTGAAAATGGAGAATTGAAAATGAAGAGTGGTATGTCGCTCTCCATTTTCAATTTTCAATTATCTATAAAGGTAGCTGGTCATGTCTTCGATGATGTCTTGCTGATGGTTGATGTACATGAATACCACGTCCCCGATGGAGATGAGGCCAATCAATTTTCCATTTTCCATGACGGGCAAGTGGCGGACTTTTTTTGCCGTGATAATTTCCATGCATTCTTCAATGCTGGTTGCTGGCTCCACAGTCGTCAGGCCGGGGTGGGGGGTCATGATTTCATACACGAACATATCAGCGCTGAATTTACCTTTCAACACCACCTTTCGAGCATAGTCACGTTCGGTGAGGATGCCCACGAGTTGGTCGCCTTCCATCACCAACACTGAACCAATGTTGCGCTCTCCCATTACTCGGATGGCTTCGTACACGGTTAGGTTTGGTTTTACCGTGAAAATCATATTTCCTTTTTCTTCTAAGATATGCTTTACGTTTTTCATGCTGTTAATTTTTTATCGTTACGAAATGTGTAGTTTAATTGTGTCGCCGCACCGTTTGGGCAGGTCATTTTTCACTTGCAAATCACTTCATCCATGTTGAAAACAAGTGCTACAGTCTCCATCAAAGCGGCAGATTCCACAGCGTCCAGTTTGTCATCTGGTTTGCTTTCACCTACCGCCAATAATAACTT
>JAHEAS010000092.1 GCA_024642645.1 Saprospirales bacterium
CCTCACGAGGATTGTGACTGCATGGTTTTTCCACGTAAACATGCTTGCCCGCCTTCACCGCCATAATGGCCGCTGGCGTGTGCCAATGGTCTGGCGCTGCGATGCAGATGGCGTCCAAGTCTTTGCGCTCCACCAGTCTACGAATATCTTTTTCGCCTTGGGGCGCACGGTTTTGCAGCTTCGCAATGCCAGCGATGCCCGTGTCGAGGTAGCCTTGGTCCACGTCGCAAATCCAAGTCACCTCCGTGTCGGGCATCTTCGCAAAATTTTCCGCCAAGGCCATGCCCCGACTGCGAATGCCCATCACGGCTACGTTTATTTTTTTTGAAGGCAGCCCCCTCGTGAAAAACGGGATAGGCTGGATAGTAGCGGCCACGCCTGCGAGGGCGGTGGTTTTGATGAAAGTTCGGCGAGTGTTTTTCATAGTTGAAAAGTGTTTTGCCTGAACAGAGGTGACATCTTTCCCCAATGCAGACCTGTAAATAAAGCAGACTTATGGCGGGGAAAGGTGTCATCTCTGTCAACTAAGCCGAGATGACACCTTTTCCCCGCCAAATATCAGATAAAATTTTCTTTGACGGGATGGGAAAAGATGTCACCTCGGAACCTCAATCTTCTTCAAAATATCATCCACCACATCCTTCGTATCAAACCCCTCCATCTCCCGTTCCGGCGTCAGGATGATGCGGTGGTTCAGCACCGGATAGGCCACGTAGCGGATGTCGTCGGGCGTCACGAAGTCCCGACCACTCATGGCAGCGATGGCTTTCGATGCTTTCAGGATGGCCAGCGAAGCCCTTGGCGAAGCACCCAAAAACAGGTCGGGATGCTCACGGGTGTGGTGTACCACAGCGGCGATGTAGTCCAGCAGTTCCTCCCGGATTTGCACTTGCTCCACCAGTTTGCGGCACTGCGCAATCCCCGCATCGCTGAAAACGGGCTTCACCTCGTTCTTCACCGACATGCTGAAATCGCTGCGGAAGCGGCGCAGGATTTCCTTTTCCTCCGATAGTTCAGGGTATTTTACCTTGATTTTAAAGATGAAACGGTCGAGCTGCGCCTCCGGTAATTTATAGGTTCCCTCCTGCTCGATGGGGTTTTGCGTGGCCAACACGAAGAACGGCTGCCGCATGTCGTGGGTCGTGCCGTCCACCGTCACCTGCTGCTCCTCCATCACCTCGAAAAGGGCGGCTTGGGTTTTGGCTGGGGCACGGTTTATCTCGTCGATGAGAATGATATTGCTGAAAACCGGCCCAGCATTGAAGGTAAAATCAGAGGTTTTCATATTGAAAACCGTCGTGCCCACCACATCGCTCGGCATCAGGTCGGGGGTGAACTGGATGCGGGAGAAGCCCACGTCCAGTGTCTTCGCCATCAGCTTGGCAGTCAGTGTTTTTGCGATGCCCGGCACTCCTTCGATGAGCACGTGGCCGTTGCAAAACAACGCCGCCAGCAGCAAGTCCATCATCTCTCCTTGGCCAACTATCACTTTGCGTAGCTCGTTTTTTACGGCCCCAACTGCATTGTACACGGGCGAGAGGTCGAGGCGGTTTTGCTGCCAAGCTGGCACTGCGGCTGCATCGGGATTTATTGGCTCCACAGGCATGGTCTCCACGGAAGCAGAAACCAACGCCGCATCAGTTTCCACTGGCGTCTCTGGGGCAGTTTCTTCCGGTTCGGTGGTTGGTTCGAGATGTTCGTCTGTCATGGTTTTGAGAATGATAAATATTAAATGGTAAATAATAAACGGTAAATGGGAGAATCAAGTCAGTTTGTAAATCCTTCGGAATTTTGATTTTCCTTTTCCGAGCTGGCTCCCAAGCTTAGAAAGCATGACCACTGGAAGGTATTTCCGACACTTCGCTGGGTTTTACCAAAAAAAAGCCATCACTTCCCTGCGGCTGATAAAGCGGCATGAGAATCAACGCATCGGTGGGACTGCGAATCTCCCCGTGACGGTCATGGGCGAGCAGTTCGCCTTTGGCAACGGGCTGGAAGTTCCGATAACCAGGCAGCATTTTAAAATCATCGCCTGGTTTGATGGCGTGCACTTCGATAAGGTCTGCGATTTTAGGCAAATTATCCGAGTAGTTCTGCAAAATCTCATCGTGTCGGTTCTCCACATCCTCGGGGCACACGGCGCCGATGCTCCTCATGCAATTGATGATGGCGGCGATGGCTCGGTTGACGGATACCGGGTTTTCGTGCTGCCCAGCCTCAAAGGCTGCTGCGGCAATGGGGACCTTGAAATTTTCTTTGGAGAAATAATGCAGCGTTGTGCCCTTAATACCACGCATCAGCCCCGTCACCACTGGGGCGTGAAGACCACTTGCGATGCGGATACTTTCGGGTTCGTCGGTCGCTACAGCGAAAATGCCACCAGCTGCAGAGGTGGTGTGCAGGTCCAGCAACACGACCCGTTCCGGTTGGCAGTCGGCAATTTCGGTATGAACAAGCTTTAATATTTCGAGTAGGTCTTGGTCCTCAGAGTCAAGTTGAGCGGGGTCGGCTTGACGGATACGCTCGATATTTTCCAGCGTCCACTGCCGATTTAAGTCCTTGACAATGAATCGTTTGCCCTGAGAATAGGCTCGCCAATTCCCTATCAGCCCAAGCAGGCATCCTTTGTAACAAAAGCCTTGATTCACGATTTGCTCCCGTTCGAGCAAGGCAAAGACGGTTTCCAATGCCTCCACCCCAGCGGGTTCGTTGCCGTGCATCCCGGCGATGCAGATGAAGAGCGGTCCGGGTTCTGTGCCCACATGGCGGCCGATGATATGTTTCTGTGAATTGGAAATAACGCTGTCTTATTTTATTTTTTTACAAAAATCCAGCAGCTGTAAAGTTGGAGCTGCCGCAATTTCATCGGCCACAACCCAAGTATAAACATGGCCAAGGTACTCCATCCCCAGGTAATTTGCGCTTTCCCGGAATGGCATATCCAGTCCCTCCACCGTGTCATCGTCGTAGCCGCAACTGATGGCACCCATTTTCTTACCTCGCAACTTCCTGCCAAGTTCCTTTCTGATGGTTAGCAAATCAGACATCCGGTCAAAAAAGGTCTTCATCACTGCACTCATACTATACCAGTAAACAGGCGTGGCGAAGATAATCACTTCGTAATTTTCTGCAATCTTTTCCATCAATGGCAAGAAATCGTCGCCTTGATTTCGATGTTCATAATCGTAGTAGCTGATATCGAAATCGTTGAGGTCAAGCAGGTCAGCGTTCAGTTTTTGTTGGACAAAATCTGCGACTTTGTGGGTGTTGCCGTGGCTGCGGGAGCTTCCGAGAAGGAGGAGAATTTTATTCATTTTTATCAAATTTCGTTCTTCATTTTTCGTCAAAGCACTTGTCTCATTCGCCCGCTATGCGTTCCGCCATGGTTGGCTTGCACACGATGGCAAATACCGTGGCTTGAAAAGGAGTTGTGCAATGAGAAGCTCACAGTCCCCGAAACTGCCCTTCCACCACCACGCTCAATGGCGTGAACAAATCACCGTCCCACGTTCCAAAAACGCCAATCGGCCTGCCACAACTGAGCGCTACCATCTTCCAACCTTTCAGTTCGTCCGTATCCAGCGGCAGTTGCTTCCGTTCACTGTCCACCAGCACGAATTGTTTTTGGTGAAAAATAGGAACTACATTTTCCAAAAATGCCGGAAACCTGCCCAACCAAGGGTTCTCGGCAAGTGCCCCCGCATAGGCATCGGCGAAAGTGGCCAGTTTAGGGTGCCCATTACGAAGCGAAAAAGCCGCCTCGCTGTACTCGAATTTTTTCAAAATGGCCCGCTGCGGCCACGCCGATGGATAAAAAACCACCTCCGCTTTCAGAACTGTGCCCTGTTTAAACATCACCTCAAAGCCCTGTCCGCCCCACGAAAAATCGAGTAGTAGCGCTGTTTTTTCAGTGCCCTCGCCAATGAGCCAAGTGCGTCGGGCGAGCAGGTTGCCATCCTCAGCCTCTTCGGTTTGGCCAACCACCAGCCAGTGGTCTCCGATGGCTTCTAGGTTGAGGATGTCTTCTTTTTTAAAATTGACACCAGCCAGCGAAAGCAGGTCGTCCTGAAGGGGTTCGGGTAGCGTTTCCATGCGTTGGAAAGCCCGCAGCAGCAGGTAGATTTCACCAAGTTCAGAGAGGATTTTTTCGTGCCAATTGGCTTCGGTCATCAGCAGCGGCAACTGCCGAATGCGGCGGGCAAGGGTGCCGAGCTTGGCATCCACCATGCGGGCGGCGAGGTCGTTGAAATAGCTCGTGGCCTGCCCTTCGAGTGTGGCAAGGCCTTGCCGGAAGAGGTCGAGCAACCAGCTTTCCAGTTCCGCAAGCCCAGCGGCCATTTGCAGGATGCGCTTCTCCCGGTTTTGTTTTCGCTTTTCGGCGAGGGCAGTTTCAGCTTCGGGGCTGCGACTTGGCGCTGCCTCGGCGCTGGTTTTTTCGGCTTTTTCGCTGCGTTTCTTCAGCCAATCGGCCAGCCAGGTGGGTGGCGTTTCTACGAGCTGGAACAGGTGGTTAGCTTTTGAAAAAAGTAGCAACAACCCAATGCCGTGCTTGCAGGGCTGCCGCCGAACGGGACAGGAGCAAAGAAATCCCATCCTTTCAAAATCCACCGCTATACGGTAGGGGGCGTTGGGGTCGCCGAGGGTGCCCCAAATGGCCCGGCCATTGCCTTCGATGGTGTGCCAACGCTGGGCATGTGCCACGGACTTGGCTCGCTGCGCCGTGCCAGCATCGGGGGCGAGGGTGAGGATGTGTTCGTATGTTAGCTCCTGTGGCATTGTTGGGGGCGAAGGTATTGGAAATTGGAAATTGAGGAATTGAGGAATTGGTGTTGTAGAACTTTTTTTTGAAAATCTGCTTTGCTAAGCTATTTTTGCCCTACGCCTTTTGGCCGGGTTGAAATGAATCATTTTGGACAAAGGCAAATCATAAAAAAACTGTATGACATGGCGATAATGATTACCGATGAGTGCATCAATTGCGGCGCCTGTGAGCCGGAATGCCCGAACAATGCCATCTACGAAGGTGGGGTAGAATGGGCCATTGCCGATGGCACTAGCATAAAAGGAGCTTATGGCCTGGATGATGGCTCAACAACTGGTGCTAATGACAAGCACAAGCCCGTTTCAGATGACTATTACTACATCACACCTGACAAATGTACCGAGTGTGTGGGTTTCCATGAGGAGCCGCAATGCGCCGCTGTTTGTCCGGTTGATTGCTGTTTGCCTGACCCCGAGCGCCGGGAGTCGAACGACGACCTGCTGGCGAGAAAGGAGCGGTTGCATTTATAAATATTGTTGAATGGCTTTATTGTCGAATTGTTACTCGCATCACGACAACAATTCGACAATAAAATTTTAGTTTTCATAGCTTTAGATTTTTTGTGGCCTGCCTGATTTTTTGGGCAGGTTTTTTTTTGGGAAACATGATTCCACTATAAAATGTAAGCTGAATGTTTGAGCTTACCAATGTCGCCACGCTTCCCATTTTATTTTTCGCTCTGTAGAAGCTGAATATTCACCGTACTTTTCCAGCCGTTTTTTTCACCAAGACAAAATTCATCATAATGAGGCATCTGTACACCTTGCTGTTGCTTGCTGTTGTTACCTTTTCGCAAGCACAAATCACTTTTTCCAACCAGACCAACCTGCTCACCAACCCGATCGTTTTCTACAGTGGCGTTGCTGTCGCAATTGCCGACATGAACGGCGATGGGCTGGACGACATCGTGCGCCTCTACCAAGGGTACAAACTCAGTATTGAATACCAGGGTCAGCCCAACCAACCTTTCACCACCTTTGAATTCGGCAATGTTCAAGGAGATGCCTGGGCCATGGTCATCGGCGATTTGACCAACGATGGCTTGAACGACATCCTCATCGGTGGCGCATACGATGGCGTTAAAGTATTGGTCAATACGGGCAGTAGCTTTACCACCACCGTACTGCCCAACCCGCCCAGCGGAGGAACTTTCGTGCAAGGCTCCAACTTCGCCGACATTAACAATGACGGTTGGCTGGATGTGTTCACCTGCCACGACGATGGGGAACCCCGTATCTGGGCCAACAACGGCGCTGGCGGCTTCACCTACGCTGGCAACTGGATTAACATGGCCACCACCCCCGCCTCCGACAATTCTGGCAATTATGGCTCAATCTGGACTGACTTCGACAACGACCGTGACCTCGACCTGTACATCGCCAAATGCCGCCAGGGGGTGAGCAACACCAATGACCCTCGACGTATCAATGCACTTTTCGTGAACGACGGCCAAAACAACTACTCCGAACAAGCTAGTGAGCACGGGCTAAAAATCAACTGGCAATCTTGGACTTCCGACTTTCAGGACATCGACAACGATGGCGACATGGATGCCCTCGTTACCAACCACGACTACCCGCTCATGCTCCTCATAAATGACGGCAGGGGCCATTTCACCGACATCGCAGCTACCGCTGGGGTGGACGTCACCGGCAATTTCATACAGGGCATCATGCGTGACTTCGACAATGATGGCTTTGTGGATATCCTCACCGTCGGAAACTTCAACTCGTCCACGCTGGGTACCCACCTGTTTCACAACAACGGCAACCATACTTTCACCCAAATATCCAGCCCGTTCGGCAGCAACAGCATTGGCAGTGTAGCCGCTGGTGACCTCAACAACGACGGGTTTCAGGATATTTACGCCGTTTACCAAACCAACTTCAACAATCCTTCCAGCACAACGGCGGATAGGCTCTGGATGAACAACACGAACAACGGCAACAACCATATCTCATTCAACCTGCAAGGCACCACCAGCAACCGCATAGGCGTGGGCGCACGGGTAGAAATTCACGGCGACTGGGGCATCCAAATCCGGGAAGTACGGTCAGGTGAGAGCTACGGAATTCAGAACTCGCTCACGCAATATTTCGGCCTCGGCGCTAGCACTGAAGTGGAGTATGTAGCGGTACACTGGCCTTCCGGCATCGTGGATGTCGTGAAAAATCCAGCCATCAACGAGGCGTTGACCATCGTGGAAGGCAGCACTTGCAACTTGCCTGATTTGACATTTAGCTTGACCAATCCAATGATACTTTGCCCAGGCGAGTCAGTGGTTATTCCAGCGCCAGCTGGGTACGAGTACCTCTGGAGCAATGGGATGGTTGGTCAAAGTATCACAGTGACAGAGCCGGGCAATAACAGTGTCGAATTGGTGGACCCACAAGGTTGCGCCGCAAATTCAAATGTCTTGTCGGTGGTGGTGAACCCCGACGAGACGCCGACAGTGACACTGGGTGGTGAAGACAAATTCTGCGAGGGTGGCAGCGTAATGCTCACCGCTTCCAACGCCATGAGCTACGCTTGGGCGACGGGTGAAACCACCCAGTCCATCACCGTGACTCAAACGGGCGACTACGTGGTGACCATCGAGGGCTTTTGCGGCAATTTCGCCTCAGAAGCCGTCCATGTGGAAGTGCTGCCAGCGCCAGCGCCGGTCACCAACAATGTGTACATCCCTACCCCCGGCCCTGCAACACTGGAGGCTACTGGCGAGAACCTGTTTTGGTACGATTCGCCTTCGGCATCGACGCCCCTTTTCAATGGCCCCAGCTTCGTCACACCTGACGTGACCACGACAGCTACCTACTACGTCGAGGACATGCATGCCTTCGGCGGTGGCGATTTTGCAACGGGCATGCCGGAGCACCAAGGCAACAATTTTTTCAACGGCGCCAACTTCAACGGCCAGACCCTTTTTGAGGTGTACCAGCCGATAAAACTGAAACAGGTAACGATGAACACCGACCAAGCGGGCATTCGCTTGATTGAACTAATCCAAGTGCCAAACACCGTGGTGGCTAGCAAGTCCATTGACCTGCCAGTAGGTGAAACCATCGCCGACCTGGATTTTGACATACCGCCAGGAAACTACCGCTTGGAAACCAACAGCGCCA
The DNA here is from genome assembly GCA_024642645.1 of Saprospirales bacterium. Lineage (GTDB taxonomy): Bacteria > Bacteroidota > Bacteroidia > Chitinophagales > Saprospiraceae > UBA6168. The sequence continues at coordinate 7,945 of JAHEAS010000092.1, forward strand.
ACAACATCGCCGTGCTCGGCACGACCAGTCCCCGACTCTATCGCAGCAACGAGGGCGTGGCCTACCCTTACACCGTGACGGACGTAATGTCAATTACCGGCAGCGATCTTGGCGCCGGTTTTTACTACTATTTCTTCGATTGGAAAATCGAGGTAATGCCACAGATTTGCATCAGCGAGCGCATCCCGGTAACAGCGACAGTGGGCGTGAACAGCACGGGTGAAGTATTGCCTTTCGGCAATGTTTCCGTGCAGCCGAATCCTTCGAGCGGATCGTTTACCGTCGAAATGAAGGCGTTGGAATCTGGCCCGGCCAGCCTTCAAATCACCGATATTGCTGGGCGGGTTGTTTTTGGTAAAAAATTCGAGTCAGTGGCAAATATTGCGCAGCAACACAAGATTGACATGAATGTGCTTGCTGGCTTGTACTTTCTAAAAGTTACGGGCAGCGGGCGCAGCGGATTTGTGAAGATAGTCGTGAGCAAGTAAAGAATGATTCATGCGAATCAGGGAATGCTTCATTCCCTGATTCGCATGAAATACTAAAAACGATTCGCTAACTTACCGCAAAATCCACCATCAGATGAATGCCGAATCGCACCTTCCATCCTACAGTATCCGCCCTAGGTTTCAGGTTGAATCAACTATGTTGCCGGATGAGGTCATCCAGCGCATCAAGGAAAACCTGAAAACATGCAAGGCGGACTGCCAGGGCGCTACTGCCGTCAATTACGCCATCTTGACGGTGCCGGAGCGGGAACGCCATTTCTGGTCGCCGCACCTGACCATCAATGTAGAGGAGCGGGAGGGTGGCAGTTTAGTCCGGGGGCTTTATACACCTGCACCCAATGTCTGGACAATGTTTATTTTCTTTTACACTGCCATTGGTTTGACCACCTTGGGCATGGCATTCTATGGGCTATCGCTGCTATCGCTGGGCCAACCGGCCAAGATTCTCTGGTGGGTATTGCCGCTGGTGCTGCTGTTCCTCTCCATTTACCTCGTTTCTTATTCCGGTCAAAAAGCGGGGCGCAGCCAAATGGGCAAACTGCATG
>JAHEAS010000093.1 GCA_024642645.1 Saprospirales bacterium
CTTTGGAACGATGTGACATTTAATATCACCGTGACGAACACTGGCACGGCGGCTGCAAGTGGGGTGAAATTGGCAGTACCAATCCCGCAAGGGCTCGCCCACACCTTGAACACACCACCAGTTGGAACGACTTACGATTTGTCCGCACAGGAATGGACGGTGGGCAATTTGGCCGCTGGCCAGACCAAAACCATGACGATTGTGCTGTTTTGCCTGCAAAACACGACCCCGCTGCCCTATTTCGTGCAGGTGAAAACGGCCAGTCCCGCCGACATTGACAGCTCGCCAAACAACAACACATCGGGTACACCTGTGGAGGACGATGAGGCGCTTTGGACGCTGAACCCACCACCAAGCCCCATCATTGGGGCGCCCGGCGAGGTGTTTTCATTGTTTGTGAAACAGGACGGTGCCGCAGCAAAGCTTCGCTGGAGCACGAACAGCGGCGAGCATTGCGTCCAGTACGGCATTGAACGCTCAGCAGATGGATTTACCTGGGCGCCCATTGCGGAGCAGCAAAACGATGAGCCGACGGGCAATTTCATTACTTACAAACACACAGACCTACGGCCATTCCCGGGGCTGAATTTTTACCGGATTGTGCAGCTTCGAGATAATGGTTCCCTTGCATTTTCCAATGTCCAAATGCTGGAATTTTGGGATGACCTCGACGATTTCAAGCTCTTCCCGAACCCTGCTGGCGACTATGTGGACGTAAACCTTCGTGCGGTGGAGGGTCGCATCGTTCGGCTGCTGTTGGTGGACCGGATGGGGCGGCTAGTGAAGGAAATGGAGGTGGACTCGGCGCCACTTGAACCAGTCCGCATTGACCTGACGGGTGTACCTGAGGGCTGGTACGCGCTGTGGATTCAGGCAGCAGGAAGGAGGGCAAGGGCGCTGCAGTTGGTGGTTGGAAAGCTTTGATTTTACAGAGGCAGTATCACTAAGTCAATTTTCACCGATAGCGAAAAAACTAAATTTTAACAGAGAGGCACAGAGTTCGAAATAATCCTCCGTGCCTTTGTGCTTCTGTGTTCATTTATTTGTTGCGCCTTCGGCGCAACAGTCTTACGATGCTGCTTCTTCATTTTACCCCCGCTTCCAACACCCCACCAAATGGTCATCCACCATCCCTGTCGCCTGCATGAACGCATAGCAAATCGTCGAGCCGACGAACTTGAATCCCCGTTTTTTCAAATCTTTCGATAGGACGTCGCTCTGCGGCGTGGTGGCGGGTATCTCGCCATGCCGCTCCCAATTGTTCACGATGGGCTGGTGCCCCACGAACTGCCAGATGTATTTTTCGAAACTACCAAACTCTTCCCTCACCTTCAAGTAGGCTTTTGCATTTTCGATGAAGGCATTGACCTTCAATCGGTTGCGCACGATGCCTAGGTCGGCGAGTAGTTCGGCGCGCTTGGCATCGTCGTAGTTGGCCATTTTTTCGGCATCGAAACCATCGAAGGCACGGCGATAGTTTTCCCGTTTGTTGAGGATGGTGAGCCAACTGAGGCCGGCTTGAGCGCCTTCGAGACAGAGCATCTCGAAGAGCTGGCGGTCGTCATGGCATGGAGTGCCCCACTCGGTATCGTGATAGTCGATGTAGATGTCGTGGCCGTGGCACCAAGGGCAGCGGGTGAGGTCTTGCATGATAGATATGGGTTTGTTTGGCTGCAAAGCTAAGCCGATGTTCTTTCTTGGCGGCCAAGCGCCATTTTTGAAATCAAAAACACTTTTAAAAACCAGTGAGAATTCCAGTAAAACCAGCTCATATTAAAAATATTGGCATGGAATTTTGTATAATAAAAAATGTCCACCTTTAAACTACTCCATTTTGGATAGTCGAAGGTTGAATTTGCCTTCTTCCTACACAAAACAGCAGCCGTTGCCGCACTTGCGGAACCTTTTACCATGAGAAAACTGCATCTGCCTCACTGCTGTGATACAATCAGATAGGGCTTTCCCTCCTGAAAAATTTTCAAAATTTTCAATCTACTGTAACGTACAGGCCAGTTAAAGGGCCTTTGGCGAATAGGATTCCTTTGTATTCACTTAACCGAGTTCAATATGAAACACATGTTTGATTATCTCATGGACAAGAAAGCCATTGTGGGAAAGCTGCTCGCATTGGCTATTGTGGTATTGTCGGCCTCAGGACTTTGGGCGGAAGGCTCGAGGGACTTTGTCGGCTACGCAGGCTACCGTTTGTTCCTTGACAACTTGAAACCGCAACAATTGAAGGTGTATGCCGCAGAAGGCGAAACTATCAATGTTGGAGCGAGCCACATCGGCATTGCTGGCGGCTTCATCAAGGTGTACCGACCGGACGGTGTGCTGGCGGCAACTTTTGACGGCACGGGCGGTGGCAACACGGCCATCATCTTCAACAACGTGCAGGAGCTAGCAGGTCCGACTGGTGGCGCAGGGTACACGCCTGGCATCATTACCGTGCCAAGCGGGCAAGACGGTATCTGGACCGTGAAAATTGGCTTTCCGGTGTACGAGGCTGCCAATTTCCAGAATCTGCTCAACAGTGACCCTTGGAACCGGGCAGACCACCAACCCATCACGCCAAACGTCATCACGGCATGGGACATCACCGTTTCAACGGGTGGTCCTGCCAACGCTGGTGGCACCATGAAAAAAGGTAGGGTCTATTCCAACGAGTATGTTTCGGTCATCAGCCAAAACGGCTACATGACCTCGCCCATTTTTTACGTGTTGACGAAGGGCGGGTTTATTTACGAATTGAAATTCATGGATACCGACCCCTATCGGTTTCCCATCACCTCCGTTTCGAGGGGCATTGTGGACAGCAACGCTGAGCCTACTTACAACTCTTTCTATCGGGCGGATGTATCTCGCTCGCATGATCCATTGAGCTGGGTAGTCGGAAAGAACTATTTCTACGAACCACAAGCAGAGGATTACCTTCCCGGCAACCTCATCAACAATAAGATTTTCTTCAATAAGCCAGACCAGACCATGCCAGCAACGGCCATGGTTACTGATATTTTTAGGAATAATACACACACAACCTGGCTGTTCAACATGCCATCTTCATTAGAGCCTGAAATTTCAAATTTTGGGTTAGACCCTTCCAATGCGGCTAGCGACCCGTGTTTACCAGGTGCAATGGAAGTAGGCGTAGGTGCTTGGATTACTTTTGAATCTACCCAGAGTGGGGTTGTCTATCTTTCTTTGGATATTAACAACGATGGCGACTTCGCTGATTCGGTGGACTTAACGCTCATCAAATCCATCAACATCGGCGCTGACTCTATCTTTTGGGATGGGAGTGACGGCCTCGGCCAGCCCATCCCGGCCACTTCAAATTTCACCTTCAATTACAAGGTAGAGTTGCGCGACGGCGAAACCCATGTTTTTCTATTCGATGTGGAGAACAACCCCAGCGGCGTCAGTATGAAATTGATAAGCGACGTGAAAGCATCGTCGTTTGACCAGTTTTTCTACAACCACACCAATGTAGGTGGCCCCGTGAGCGGCAACAACCCAAACGGACAACCAGCTCCAACCAACGTGCCCTTTGTTTACCAGAACGGGTATGGTGAAAACAAAATCCTTGACAATTGGGCATTTGTCATTTACAATGGCGCTGCATTTGGCAGCTTCACGGTGGACATCATGGACAACTGCCTATTGGCCGTTATTCCTGACACCGACGGAGACGGTATCCGTGACAACCAAGACATTGACGATGACAACGATGGCATTCCTGACAACAAGGAATTTTGCAACCCAACTGGTGGCTTTGCTTGCCTGCCGGGTGGTCGTGACCCAAGCGCAGACGAGGACAACGACGGCATCCAAAACTACAAGGACGCCAATGACCCTGCTGTTCAGAACAATTGTCCGGACGCCAACAACGACGGCATCTGCGATAAAATCGACCCAGCTTACGATACGGATGGCGACAATATTCCCGACCACCTCGACCTTGATTCCGACAACGACGGCATCACCGACCTCTTTGAGGCAGGCCATAACCAGCCTGATGCCAACGGCGATGGCAGGATTGATGGTGCTCCCGCAATTTTTGGCCTCAACGGGCTTTACAACCCCATCGCTTCTGACCCTGACGATTTAGCGGCTGTGGAAACTTACAACCGCAGCGAATGGGATGGCGACGGCGTACCCGACCACGACGACCTCGATGCTGACAACGACGGCATCAATGATGTGGCCGAGATTGGACTTGGTGTTTTTGATTCAAACAACGATGGCCGAATCGGCGGTGGCGCACTTAGCCCAGCCGTGGTAGGCCTCTCTGGTCTTTCGACTTTGATTGATCCTTCCATCACAGGCCATCCAATTGTCCTTCCGCCTGACAACGACAATGATGGTGTGCGCAACTGGCACGACCTCGACTCTGACAACGACGGCATCCACGACGTGGAGGAGGCAGGAAAGTCAGATGAGGACAACGATGCCATCATCGGAATGGGAACCCCCGTGGTGGACACGGATGGGAAAGCTATCACTGGCGCAAACGGTCAAACCCTCGCCACTACCTCCAAACCGATGAACACAGACGGCGACGTCCGCCCAGACTTCCTCGACCTTGATACCGACAACGACGGTATCAACGACGTGGCGGAAGCCAGCAACCTCGACCCCGACAACAACGGCATGGTCGGCGCCGGCAATCCGACGGTCAACAGCAAGGGCATCCCGATGGTGGTCAACTCGACTCCGACCTCACAGCCAACCGACACGGACGACGACGGCGTGGCCGACTATCGTGACCTTGATTCCGACAACGACGGTATCAACGACGTGGCGGAAGCAACGCAGCCTGACCCTGACAACGATGGCATCATCGGTTCGGGCAACCCGACTGTGGACCTCACTGGACGGGCTGTGACCGACCTCAACGGCACGGCACTGTCCACCACCTCCGCTCCACTCAACACCGACAACGATGTGCAGCCCGACTACCGCGACCTCGACACTGATGGCGATGGAATCTGGGATGTGACCGAGGCCAGTATGCCCGACCCTGACCACGATGGCATCGTCGGTAGTGGCATACCAGCCGTGGACACCCATGGGCGGGCCAGCGCGCCGAACTTGATACCGATTTCTAACCCAACAAATACAGACGGCCTCGGCGAACCTGACTTCAGGGACAAAGATTCTGACGATGACGGTATTACGGACGCCGATGAATGTCCGTTCGATAGCCCTTGCACCGATGGCGACGGCGATGGAATACCTGACTTCCGCGACTTTGACCGTGACAACGACGGCATTGACGATGCCTACGAGTGCGAAACTTCGTCACCATGCCCCGATACGGACGGCGATGGCATCCTTGACGTAGATGACCTCGATACCGACGACGACGGCCTGAGCGATGCAGAAGAATGTTCCGGTGGCAATCCTTGCCCAGACAGCAATTCGGACGGTACGCCCGACTGGCGGGAGTACATCTGCCACGCAGGCACCACGGTCCCAATTGTTACCAACCTGAGCAATGGCGCCAATCTTTGCGCCGGCGAATCAATCAACCTCACAGCCAGCAACAACGTACTACTTCCCGGCACGGTGAGCTACACTTGGACTGGCCCGAACAATTTTACCTTCACTGGTACGGCTTCGCCGCAAGGCCCTTTCCCCGTGGTACTGAACAACCTGACAGTGGACGACTCAGGCGATTATGTTTTGACAATTTTCACCAGCCACAATTGCCCATCGGAGCCTGCCACCGTCAGTGTGACAGTTACCAGCGCGCCGACCAACCCCGATTTGAGCGTAAGCGATACCCAGCCTTGCAACGGCAACGATGTGATGCTGATCACTACCGCCCAAGCTGGCCCGAACGTCGAGTACCTGTGGTACTTCGGTAGCACGCTACTGACCACGACTACCACGCCGAGCTTCCAGCTGACGAGCGTGAACCAGACGAACTCAGGGAGTTACTCCGTAAAAGTGGTGAAGGGAAACTGCGAATCGACGCCATCACCAACGGTGGACGTGCAGGTGAGCAACGTGGCCAACTCGGCCCCGACCCTCATCTTGTCCCAGGATGCGCTTTGCGAAGGTGAGATTCTTGGCCTATCTGCAACGGGTATCCCGTCTGCCGCCACATACCAATGGTTTTACAACAACGGGGTGGATGTCTATCCAATTGGAACAAGCCCCGTTCCGTCGTTTACCATCATGAACGTGACCCCAAGCAACACGGGTAACTACTCCGTGGTGGCCTTTGCGGGTGGCTGCACTTCACCGCCTTCTAATGCAGAGGCGGTGGTTGTGGGTGGCCAACTTAACCAGACACCGGTGCTTGCAGCAAGCAGCGATGCACCCTGTCAGGGCGAGCAGTTGCAGCTCAACACGACCGCCTACCCGGGTCTGGACGTCACCTACCAGTGGATGTTCAACGATGGCAACGGCGCTGTAGTTCTTGGAACAACTCTCACGCCATCGTTTCTAATAGACAATGTAAGTAGCTCAAATACAGGAACTTACCTCGTAGTTGCTGGTACGACGGGTTGTCCGCCGCAAAGCTCCAACATGGAGAATGTTGGCGTCAATACCATGACATCGCAAGCACCAATGCTCAACGTGGCCAACACGGTGCTCTGCCAAACGCAGTCCATCGAACTTAGCACCGCCTCGGTGGGTAGCGGTGGCAAGTACTACTGGTACTTCAACACTGCTCCGATTGAAATTACGAACACGCCAAGCTTGACCATTGACAATGTTACCACCGCCAATTCCGGCGATTACAGCGTAGCCGTGTTTTCCGGCGGCTGCACCTCGCCACCATCGGCCACACAGGTCGTGACGGTGAACTCGGTGCTGGCGCAAACGCCCGTCCTGTCGGCCAACCAGAGCAATCTTTGCCAAGGTGAAACCCTGCAATTGACGAGTACGAGTATCAGCGGTGCTACTTACGAGTGGTTTTATAATGCAGGCAATGGCTCGGTTTCACTCGGTACTTCGCAGTCGCCGAATTTCACCATCGTCAACGCTTCCACTGCCAACAGCGGACTTTACACCGTTCAGGCCAGCTTGTCCGGTTGTGTTTCACAACCCTCGAATAGCCAGAACGTGGTGGTCTTCGACCAAATGGGTTCGGCACCGACGCTCAGCGTTTCCGCCAACGTGCTTTGCGAAGGCGAAACCTTGCTGCTCAGCGCCTCGGCGCTGTCTGGCAACAACGTACAGTACGAGTGGTTTTTCAACAACGGCAACGGCCAAGTTTCACTTGGCACAACCGCCATGCCTAACCTACAACTGAACAACCTCAACAGCAACAGCTCCGGTATCTATTCCGTAGTGGCTGGCAACGGCAATTGCCTCACGCCTTCCTCCAACGGCCAGAGCGTTAACGTGACCAACAACATCGGCCCTGCCACGTCCCTGACGGTGACGAGCGACGTGCTTTGCGAAGGTGAAACCCTGGAACTTAACAGCTCCATTTTCCCAAGCAGCAACGTCTCGTACAACTGGTATTTCGACAACGGCACCACGACCACCCTGCTGGGCACGACGAACCTGCCCACGTTTTTTATACAAAACTTGACGGCCAGCAATGAAGGCATTTACACCGTGACGGCCAGCGTTGGCAGCTGTGTAACCCAGCCTTCCAACGCCCAGGACGTCAGCGTGACCAACGTCCTGAGCGGTGCACCGACATTGACGGCCTCCTCCTCGCAAATTTGCGAAGGGGAAACCTTGGCGCTCAATAGTTCCATCTATGCCGGCACGAACGTCCAGTACCTGTGGTACTTTGACAACGGCACCACGACCACCCTGCTGGGCACGACGAACCTGCCCACGTTTTTTGTCCAAAACCTGACGGCTAGCAGCGAAGGGACGTACACGGTGGTGGTAGCCTCCGGCAATTGCACGACACAACCTTCCAACGCCCAGCAAGTGGATGTGACCAATGCACTCAGCGGCACACCAACGCTTGTGGCTTCTTCGACCCAACTTTGCGAAGGTGAAACACTGACCCTCAACAGCTCGGTTTTCATCGGTATGAATGCCAACTACCTCTGGTACTACGATAACGGCAGTGGCCCCGTGCTGCTGGCGACGACGAACGTACCTACTTACTTTGTGAACAATGCCACTGCGGCCAATGCAGGGGCGTACACAGTGGTAGTGGCCTCCGGCAATTGTGCGACGCAGCCTTCCAACGTGGAACAACTGGTGGTGACCAACCTCACTGGCCAGGCACTTCAGCTCGATGTTTCTGACAACAGCCTTTGTGCAGGGGAGACGCTGACGCTGAACAGCAGCAGTGCACCGCTCACGAACATGCAGTATCAGTGGTACTTCGATAATGGCAGCGGCCCCGTACTGCTGGCCACGACGAACGTGCCTACTTTCTTCGTAAACAATGCCACTTCGGCCAATGTCGGCACCTACTCGGTGGCGGCCAACAGCGGCAACTGCTCCACGCCAGCTTCCAACCTGGAGGTGGTATCGCTGACGCAAGCACCGCCCCTCACCGCCGAGTCTTCGACAGCCGATGACTATCCCGCTTGCCGCGGCGACCTCGTGCAGCTGAATGTGACGCCAGTTGCTGGCGCAACTTATCAGTGGGCCGGCCCGCAAGGTTTTACCGCCAATGCACCTAATCCTGTTTTGCCTTCGGCAACGACAGGGCAGGCAGGCGACTACCTCGCCACACTGACGATTAACGGTTGCAGCTTCACGGCGCCACCTGCCACCGTTCATGTGTTCACGGGCATTGCGGCAGCAGATGATGTTTTTGAGGTGAATTTTAACGAGACCCTGACAGGCGGTGTGCTGGTATTCAACGACCAGCCCGGCAATGTGCTGAACTGGGACATCCACATCGTGGAGCAGCCAACTAACGGCACAGCCAAGCTAGTGAACGGCGAACTGGAGTACACCCCTCGGGAGAACTTCTTCGGTCCCGATGTGCTGGTGTACGAAATCTGTAATACCGACTGCCCTGGCGAGTGCGACCGTGCCACGGTGCGTGTCAACGTA
>JAHEAS010000094.1 GCA_024642645.1 Saprospirales bacterium
TTGTGCCTTCGGTACTTTGCTTGCTGGCCATCCTGCTATGCTTTTTACTGCTGCTCAATATTTTGAAAAAAGAGCGACAACTCAACACTATCAAAAACGACTTCATCAACAACCTGACGCACGAGCTGAAAACGCCTGCATTTTCCATTTCTCTTTCTTCTAAATTGGCGAAGGAAAGCCTAGCTAAAAATGATGCACAGCGGGCGGTTAACTTTTTGCAACTCATTGAAAATGAGAACAATAAAATAAAAATACATGTTGAAAAAGTATTGGAACTGGCCAGCCTGGAAAGCCCTCGCTACCAACTGCACAAAATACAAGTGAGCCTCCACCAAATCATTCGGGAAGTAGCCACGGCATTTGAGGGGGAACTGGAAAGTAACGGCGGTTCGCTCGTCCTCGACCTCCAAGCCAGCCCGGATATGGCAATCGTGGATGTAGAGCATATTAAAAATGTCCTACAAAACTTGCTGGACAACAGCCTAAAATACAGCCCAAACACAGCGGAAATCACTATCTCAACCTTAAAAAAAGAGAAGCGGCTACTGATAGCGGTGAGCGACAAAGGGCAAGGCATTGACCCTGTTTATCAAAAACAGGTCTTCGATAAATTCTTTAGGGTACCAAAGAGCGCTACACAAGCAAAAGGATTTGGGCTTGGGCTGAGTTATGTGCTACAAATTGCAAAAGCACATGGAGGAAAAGTGACGGTGGAAAGTGAGCCTGGGGCAGGAGCCAAGTTTACGATTGAATTGCCAGGTTGAAATGGTGGGCTGGTTAACAGCTAACTTTCAGTAGATGGTGAAAAATATTTCACAAGAATAGAAACTACAAATCCGCAGCTACATGCCCGCCATGCCTCTTAGAATTCAGGCATTAAAACCTACTTAATTTCCGGCATTTTACATGCCTCGTCCGCTGTCTTACCACAGACCGTACAAGACCCGAAATTATCAGACAACATCGGGTTGTTGGTTGAGCAAGAGCCTCTGAACTCCCTTTTTTTGATGATATAGCTGACGTTCATCAAAATGAAGAAGATGCCGACGACGGCAATTATTGGTAGCAGGATTTGAAGAAATTGCATGGCTGTATCTTTTTGAAAAACAAGACAGCATTAAAACAGCACAGCAGGCTGATTGGTTGGCACGACGCCAATCAATCAACCGCCATATTTCTGCTTCACTTCCGTGATTTCGTAGCCTTCGACGATGTCGCCTTCCCTCAAATCGTTGTAGTTGTCAATGGTCAGACCGCATTCCATACCAGACTTGACTTCTTTTACGTCGTCTTTCACACGTTTGAGTGACCCCAATCTTCCATTAACACCTTCTTTGGTTGGGTAAATAACGATACCGTCCCGCACCAAGCGGATATGCGTATTCCGGGTAAGTTTTCCATCCAGCACGTAGCAACCGGCGACGGTGCCGACTTTGCTGATTTTGTAAACCTCCCGTATTTCAACGTTAGCCACGATTTTCTCTTCCTTGGTAGGTTCGAGCAATCCTTCGATGGCCAGTTTGATTTCTTCAATTGCCTCGTAAATGATAGAGTACATCTTGATTTCGACACCTTCTCGTTCGGCCAACTTGCGAGCTGCTACCGATGGGCGCACCTGGAAGCCAATGATGATAGCATCAGAAGCTGAGGCGAGCAGTACGTCGGACTCCACGATTTGACCGACGGCCTTGTGGATGACATTGACGTTGACAGTCTCCAGGGACAGCTTGAGCATCGAGTCGGAAAGTGCCTCAACAGAGCCGTCCACGTCACCTTTGACGATGAGGTTAAGCTCTTTGAAAGTGCCGAGCGCCAAGCGGCGTCCGATTTCGTCAAGGCTGATACGCTTGGTGGCCCGTGTGGCTTGCTCCCGGTTTATCTGCGCCCGTTTGGATGCCAATTGACGTGACTCCGATTCATCGTCCATGATTTTGAAACGCTCACCGGCAGTAGGTGCGCCGCTGAGACCTAGCACGAGTACCGGCGAAGATGGTCCCGCTTCGGTGATGCGCTGGCCGCGTTCGTTGAACATGGCCTTTACCTTACCTGCGTACTCGCCAGCAACCATTGCTCCGCCAATTTTGAGCGTTCCATTTTGGACCAACATTTTGGAAACGTAGCCCTTGCCTTTGTCGAGCGAGGCTTCAAGTACGGTTCCAATGGCGTTTCTATCTGGGTTTGCTTTCAATTCGGCAAGGTCGGCCACGAGCAACACTTTATCAAGCAATTGATCCACACCTTCCCCGGTTTTGGCAGAGATGTCCATGGACTGGTAATTTCCACCCCACTCCTCGATGAGTAAGTTCATGGAAGCCAATTCTTGCTTGATTCTTCCAGGGTCGGCGCCTTCCTTGTCAATTTTATTGATGGCAAAAACCATCGGTACGTTCGCTGCTTGGGCGTGACTGATTGCCTCCTTGGTTTGGGGCATAATATTGTCGTCAGCCGCTATGACGATGATGGCAATATCCGTCACCTTGGTTCCCCTTGCGCGCATGGCGGTAAACGCCTCGTGACCAGGTGTGTCCAAGAAGGTGATAGAACGGTCGTTGACGGTCACCTCATAAGCACCGATGTGCTGGGTGATACCACCCGCTTCGCCAGAAACCACCTTGGCTTCTCGAATATAGTCGAGCAAGGAGGTTTTACCATGGTCAACGTGTCCCATCACGGTGATGATGGGTGAACGAGGCTTCAAGTCTTCTGGTGCGTCTTCTTCTTCTTCCTCGAAATCTGTTTGGTCTTCAACGCTAATGAACTGCACTTCGTGGTCAAACTCGCTGGCGACCAACTCTATGAGTTCCGCATCGAGGCGCTGGTTGATGGACACGAAAACGCCAAGGCTCATACAGGTCGTGATGACCTCGGTTGCCGAAACGTCCATCATGTTGGCCAATTCCTGAACGGTTACAAATTCTGTTACCTCCAGTTTGTCGGATTGGCCTTCCATATCGCGAAGCTCCTGACGCTCACGAACACGTTCCCGTGTTTCACGGCGCATTTTTTGGCGCTTCTTCTTACCAGCCCCGGATATCGAGGCCATCGTTTTACGGATTTGCTCTTCGGCTTCTTTTCCGGAAACTTCACGGGAAGTTTCTCCCCTGCGCCGCCGGTCGCCAGTACCTTGCTGTTGTTGGCCAGATGCACCCGGCTGTTGGGTTTGTGGAAGTACTTTTTTACGCTTGCGTTTGCGCCGTGTGCTATCGTCGGAGGTATCAGATGAAGCAACAGGCTTGGCTCTGTCCCCAGCCCGTTCTGAGCCTCGCTTCTTGGCTGGCTTAGGAGCGGGTTCTTTGCGTTTTGCTATTTCTATTTTACCCAAGATTTTCAAGCCCCTCAGTTCAGGGGTATCCATCCTGACAAGTTCATCTTCTTCATCAACTCCAGCATCTGCAACCTCAGTTTGCTCATTCTTTTTAGTAGGTGCAGCAGCGGGTTTAGTTGGTGGCTCTTTGTCATCTGCAACTGCAGCAGGCGCCTCAGCAACTTCCGGCTCGCTTGGCTTTTCTTCGACAACTTTTTCGGCCACTTTCTTGGGACGAACTGGCATACCTTTTTTGTCCAATTCTATTTTACCCTTAATCTTTAGGCCGCCTACTTTTGGGCGCGAACTCTCTTCGACAACTACCGGTGCTTCTTCCACCACAGGGGTAGGTTCTGCAACAGGAGTAGGTTCTACAACTTCTTTTGCCTTAACCACGGGAAGGGGTTCCTCTTTCTTAACTGGCGGTGGTGGAGGTGGTGGAGGTGGCGGAGCGGGATCTGTTCGCCTGATAAGCGGAGGAAGGGGTTCCTTCTTTATCAATGCAGGCCGAACGCCGATAGTCATGGCATCGGCTTTCACCTTTTCTGCCATGTCCTTTTGGTACTCCTTGAGCAATAGGGATTCCATCTCCTCAGTAACCTTGGAGGTAGGCTTGTTATCAATATGAAAACCCTTGCTGCCCAGAAACTCTACAATAGTTGCTGTACCAACGTTTAATTCCTGCGCTACTTTTACTAAGCGTTTATCCATTCAGAAAAAATAAATGATGAATGACAAGGTGATAAAATTGAAAGACAAAGATAGTTTCCTTGTCGCTCATCATTCATCATCCCGGTCATTCCAGGCTATTCATCGAATTCGGCGGCAAGGATTCCTAGCACTTCATCGACAGTTTCCTCTTCGAGTTCCGTGCGCCTTACCAGCTCGTCTCTGCTCAATTCCAATACGCTGCGAGCAGTGTCGCAGCCAATACGCTTGAGTTCTTCAATGACCCAAGGTTCTATTTCATCCTTGAATTCATCAAGGTCAACATCGTCAATTTCTTGGCCGTCTGTGTTGCGGTAAACGTCAATTTCGAAACCTGTCAGCTTGCTGGCCAACTTGATGTTCGTTCCGCCTTTGCCGATGGCCAACGATACTTGGTCGGGGTCGAGGTAAACGCTCGCACGTTTTTGCTCAGAATCCAACTCGATGCTGGTCACCTTGGCTGGCGTCAACGAACGCTGGATGAACAGGCTTTCGTTGTTGGTAAAATTGATGATGTCAATATTCTCATTGCGAAGCTCCCGAACGATGCCGTGGATACGGGAACCTTTCATCCCTACACAAGCACCAACGGGGTCAACCCTATCGTCGTAAGACTCGACGGCTACCTTGGCACGTTCGCCAGGGAGGCGCACAATCCGCTTCACCGCAATGATACCGTCCTCGATTTCGGGTACTTCCTGCTCAAGCAGCTTCTCCAAAAAGCCATTGTCCGTGCGGCTAACAATCACCACTGGGGTATTGTTTTTCATTTCTACCTGCTTGATGATGCAGCGTACCATGTCGCCCTTGCGGAAATAGTCGCCCTTGATGGTTTCCTGCTTTGGCATCAGCAACTCGTGACCAGTGGCGTCATCAATAATGAGGAACTCCTTCTTGATGATTTGGCTCACCTCGCCCACTATCATTTCGCCAACCCGCTCGACATACTTGCGGTAAACGTCGTCTTTCTCCAATTCCATGATTCTGGAAATCAGCGTCTGACGTGCGGCCTGGATGGAGCGGCGGCCAAAGTCTTCAAGGAAGAGCTGTTCGTAGCACTCCTCGCCAATCTCGTAGCTGTCGTCAATGGACAGCGCCTCAGAGATGGACACCTGGCTGCGGTCGTCGGTCACCTCACCGTCTGGCACAATTTGGCGGACCCGCCAAAGCTCAAGGTCGCCCTGCTGTGCGTTCACGATGACATTGAAGTTGTCGTCTGAACCGAATTTTTTCTTGATCAATGTGCGGAACACATCTTCCAGCACCCGCACCATCGTGGGGCGGTCAATGTTTTTGCTGGATTTGAAATCGGAAAAGGTATCTACTAAGTTTATCATCCTTGTACTGATGAATGATAAATGGAGAATGAAGAATGGTAAAATGCGTTGTTCACAGTTCACCAACCGTCATTGACCATTGGATTTTTTAAAAGCTAATCACAATCATTGTTCTTTTTATCCCGTCGTAAGGAAGCTCCGTTTGAACCTCCATTTTCTTTTTCTTCTTGCCTTCCAAGACCACTAGGGTTTCCTGAATGGTGCAGCTCGTTTCGCCAGCGGCTATCAGTGGGCCGGTTTTTACCGTGCCTTCCTTGAGCGTCACTTCCACTTTTCGGCCAATGTTTTTGACGTATTGGCGCTGGAGTTTAAGCGGGTTGCTAAGTCCCGGCGACGACACCTCTAGGGTGTAGCTCTCGCCAAGCCATCCGGCCTCATCAAAATGGTGCTCTATATGGCGGCTGATTCGCTGGCACTTTTCCAGCGTTAGGCCGCTATCGGCATCAACGAAAACCTCCAGCTTGTTGGCAGCGCTTAGGTGGAAATCCACCAAGAAGCAATCTTGATAGCCTTCCTCCGCAAACTTCTCATTGAGTAGTTCGTGGAGTTTTTCTTCGATAAAAAATGCGTCAACTGCCATAAAGTAAAAGAGGGAACTTTTGTTCCCTCTGCCGGTTAGTTCGTCAAGCGGGGGCAAAAGTATAAACTTTTGCTGGAATTGCCAAAGTGCTTTTAAAATAAAGGGTTTTGATTTTTCTCACAGTTGTTTTTCCCACTTGCTTTTTGCTGAAAAATGCTTCCTAAATTACAAGTGCAGTTCAAACCTTGGAGCGAGGGTTTGTTAGGCTTCATTTTTGCCGGGCTTTGTCGTAAATTACCCACCAATTTTCTCACTTATAATATCGCTTCAGATGAAACCAAAATTACTCCACGCTTTCGTTGCAATGGCAATTTGCATCGCATTTTCCTTGCCCGCATTTGCTCAAACTCCTTGCGACTGTGTTGGCCTCGGCCTTTGCCCAATTGCCATAAACGACAATGACTCTATTGGAATCAAATTGCCTGTAAATGTGTCGGGCGCACCCGATTTGGCAACTTGCCCCTTGGAAAGCGTCTGCATCACCATCTCGCATACATGGATAGGTGATATTAGCGTCAGCCTAGTTTCCCCAAGTGGTGCGCACTACTTAATAGTTGCCGACGCTGGGAACAACTCCGGCGAATGTGGTACGCAGCAGGACAATATGGAAATCTGCATCACCACTGGGACTAACCACCCATTGACAAACAACGCAGAATACCTATGCAACACCTCGCCCTGTTCCTTGGGTACTTGCTGCTTGAACGGCAACTGGACAGTGCCGTGTGGCGGCGTAACCAGTCCACTGACAGGTGCAGTGCAAGCCCCAGATTGCGACCTCAACGACTTCAACCAACCCGGCGCACCCGTCAACGGCATCTGGACGCTGGTGGTGCTTGACGTTTGCAGCCAAGACGTTGGAATTCTTCAAAACTTCTCCCTCAATTTCGCCTGCGGCAACTCCGCTGGCAATGGAACTTGCCAGGCCGATGGCGGCATTTTAGGAATGGCCGATGCCGTTTTTTGTGGTTCAAATTCCTTGAACGTCAGTCCTCAGTTTTGCTTTGGCGCACCAGCCGACTCAGTGTTTTCCTATGCTTTTGTTGTTTCACGAAATGATACCATACTGGCCTTTGAGCCAACTCCCGACCTGACGGGCTACCCGCTTGGCGTGTACGAAATTTGGGGGTTCTCTTACGAAAATGGGGCTGCTGGGCAATTGCCTTCCTTCATCGGAAGCCCGCTCGAAGCCACAATCACCCTTTTCGCAGGTAGCACCCCGCCCTTCTGTGCCGACTTTTCAGGCGACAATTTTATGGTCACCGTCATTGATTTGCCTTCGGTAAACGCTGGCGCTGACCTCGTGCTGGACTGCTGGGAAACTGAGCATGATTTAACTGCTGCAACATTCCCGACCGGCAGCAATTTCAATTACGCCTGGACGACTCCTTCCGGGCAAACAATTCCCAACTTGACCACCATCCCAGCCAACGAGTCGGGCAATTTTATCTTTTTGGTTTCCGACAGCATCAGTGGCTGCACCATTAACGACACCTTGACCCTGACAATTCCGCCGCCGCTCATTGCCGATATTTCAACCACAACAGCAAACTGCAACCAGTCGGACGGGACGGCGACCGTGGAACTGCAACCAGGCATCACGAATGCAGTGTACGCTTGGAGCGACGGCAACAATCTGCAAAGCACCAACGGCCTTGCCCAAGGCTGGTACAGCGTGACGGTTTCCGACAACTACTGCTCCTACCACCAAAATTTTTATGTGGACGAAGACCTCTCCTGCAAAGTGGTTATTTCCGGCAAAATTTGGGACGACGATCAAAACCAAGATTGCGTGACTGATGCAACAACGGTAGGCGTTCCGTGCATCTTGCTCCACCTGCTGCCCGCCGATATTTACACCTACTCTCAGGCCGACGGTAGCTTCGAGTTCGTGGTGGACGCTGGCGACTACACGATTGAGTACGTTGACGAAGACCAGTACGAACTGCTTTGCCCAGCCAGTGGCAGCATTGCGGTCAGCTTGCCAACGGACGGCAGCATTTCCGAAGGGAACAATTTTTACACAAAAAAGGAGCACCATCCGAACCTCTGCATCAATATGTGCTTTGGCCCAGCCCGTCCCGGTTTCAACCAGAGCAACCATTTTCAGTACTGCAATCTGGGCACCGTACCCGCCGATGCCGTGATAACGCTGGTGCATGACCCTTTGCTGCAAAATGTAAACCTCTCAACCTTGGCGGACACTTACGACTCTGCCACGCACACCGCAACTTGGGTCCTATCCAACATCCCGCCGGGGGCTTGCCAGACCATTCATTACCAGATGTACCTGCCCGCCACCGTGCCTCTTGGGACGCAATTGAGCGGAAGCATCAGCATCGAGCCAAGCGCCAACGATACCTACCCCGCCAACAACTTCCAAGATTGGGTGCAAACTGTTACCAATTCTTATGACCCCAACGAAAAGACCACTTTCACAGGCGAAAACCAATGGGGCGGCCTGATAGTCGAAAGCGATTCCATCATTACTTACCAAGTGCTGTTCCAAAACACGGGCACGGACACGGCCTTCGCCGTCGTGGTTCGTGACACTTTGGATGCCAATTTGGACGTGGAAACCATCCGGCCCGGCATGACAAGTCACCCGTACCAACTGCAATTTGAGGGCAACAATGTGCTGGTTTTCAACTTTCAGGACATCATGCTGCCCGATAGCAACCGCAACGAACCCGCCAGCCACGGCTACCTTACTTTCAGTATAAAAAGGAACCCCGGCCTAACCATCGGCACGGAAATCCATAACAGTGCCGCCATCTTTTTCGACTACAATTCGCCAGTGGTCACGAAAACCATCACGCACACATTTGGCAAGTACCTGATTTATTCGGAGGAGGAAGTGACCGTATGCCCAGGCGAGCCACTGAACGGAACGGTGTACGAAAACGACACGACGTTTATCACAACCTACAGTTTTATCACCTACGACAGCATTGTGACGACCAACGTAATCGTTTTGCCGCAAATTTCGACGGGATTCACAGCGCCGATATGCGAGGGCAGTTCCTATTTTTTCAACAACCAAACCCTAACGACGGCGGGCCAG
>JAHEAS010000791.1 GCA_024642645.1 Saprospirales bacterium
AGGACCAACCCCCGCCTGGGGCGATGGCGAAAGCTCGATGATTCGGTGCGGCAATAAATTCTCGGTAGGCGACACGCCCTGTATTGTCTAGGTGAGGGACGATATCTACATTATTTATAGTTGCGCTGAATCCCACCTCCGAAAGCGTCACGCCTAACATCAGCAGTGCTAGCGATGCAAGATATTTTGTCGTACGTGCAAGAAAATTCATTTAGTTTTATGCCTTAAGATTTGCCAGATCAGGGGTGTGTTTCCACCTTTGAACTCATGGTCAATCAATGTTACTTGTGGAATGTATCGGAAATTATTGTTCTGGAATAGTCCAGGGAATGGGATTTACGAAATTGTTCTTAAGTCATATAAACAAACAAATTGTAAATCAATTAGATATAAATTCTAATGTACAATTTTAACCTACAATGCAATATTTAACGTCACTTTACAGCCATTGACTACGCTACTCTAAAGGTTGACCTGCGCCGCAGGATTGAATGCAAGTAAACATTGCCTTTGCTCGGCAGTCTAATCGACGGTTCCAATCCACTGGAGCCAGTGATATATTTTTTCCGGAAGATGATTCGCATAATTTTTAACAGTGGTGACGCGGCTTGCCTATCGGAAATTAGACCAACCGGATGTCCGGTAACGTGTACGGTTAAGAATGGAAGAGTTTGGGGCGCATATATTTAGTCAGTAGCAAATTACACTGCGTAGGTTTCGCTGATTTGAGTATTCTTTCCGCAACCAAAATGTAGTTGCGGAAGCATTGAAAATAAAATGAAATAAACGTTATAGGGGGAAACCATGTTCTTTGAAAAAGTAACTCCAATCACAGCGCTTGCGCTGACACTACTGGCGGTTTCACTTAACGTGAAAGCCGCAAGTCTCGCTCAGGAATACGATCAAGCAATTGAAGGAATTCAAGCAGGTGATTATCAAAATGCCGCAATCCATTTCAAAAACGTGGTGCAGCTTGATCCTTCCAACGCCAAGGCATGGCTTTTATTAGGAGAATCGCTTTCACAGACCAACGACTTAGAAGGAGCAAGGCGTGCTTATGCCAATGCATTGAAGCTGGAACCCAACGGTCGCGTAGCTGCTCGTGTCAACGAGCAACTCGCTAAGCTATCTGGTTCAATATTTCGTGATTGCCCAACTTGCCCTACGATGGTGGTGATCTCGGCTGGTAGTTTTGAGATGGGCGAACCTTTTAAAAAACATACTGTTACATTCTCTCAGCCTTTTGCCATTGGTAAGTTTGAGGTTACACAAGCCCAGTGGAAAGCATTTATGGGCTCCAATCCCAGTATATTCAGTAACTGTGGCGACAACTGTCCGGTTGAGAACGTTAGTTGGAATGATGCTCAGGAATTCATACGGGTACTCAATGCCAAAACCGGCAAGCAGTATCGATTGCCAAGCGAAGCTGAATGGGAAGCCGCCTGTCGGGGCGGAGAAACACTGCAATATTGCGGCAGCAACGATGCACAAAGTGTTTCGTGGTATGACGTTGACAGCACCCGCCCGGTAGGCCAAAAACAAGCCAACGCTTTTGGATTGTATGACATGAGCGGTAACGTGTGGGAATGGGTCGAAGATGGTTGGCACAATGATTATGTCGGTGCTCCATCAGATGGAACCGCCTGGCAGGGAAGTGACTCGCGGCACGTTATTCGCGGCGGATCATGGCTTTTCGATCAGTGGATAATTAACGCGGCTAACCGCCAGTGGAGCATTCCGTCGGATCGGTTCGGCACCCTCGGTTTCCGCCTTGCCAGAACGCTTCCTTAGCGAGGCCGGTTTCAACAACGTATACGAACGTGTCCATTAAGTTAACCTTTATTAATACGCATAATGTATATTATGTCAAATCATGAAACCTGCAATAAATGTTCATTTAGCAGCTGCGCATTCTGTGTGAAGCTTTCATTCCTTGTCTGGAATGTACCATTGGTGACTTCGACGGTAATTTAATTGCAAGACTTCCACTAAGTAATCAAGCCAGGTGATCTTTCGATCATCCCTTCAAATTGTTATCTTCCTTTTCTAAACCAAACGCCGCCTTGCCGGCCTCAAGAGTTTTTTTCGCATCTAGCATTCCAAAGAGCTGTATCAGTTTTGCCACTGCTCCTGTCCATCCCGTCTGGTGACTTGCACCTAGTCCAGCTCCGTTATCGCCTTGGAAATACTCATAGAAGAGGATGTAGTCGCGCCAATGCGGATCGTTCTGGAATTTATCTGTTCCACCATAGACAGGCCTCGTACTATGTTCATTGCAGAGGAAGATGTTGGACAGACGGTCTGATATCTCCTTGGCTACTTCGAAGAGGTTCATCATCTCTCCTGAGCCGGTAGGACATTCGATCATGAAGTTATCGCCATAATAAAGGTAGAAGTTAAGAAGCGCCCTGATGAGTATTACATTCACTGGCATCCACACCGGTCCCCGCCAGT
>JAHEAS010000792.1 GCA_024642645.1 Saprospirales bacterium
ACGAATTAGTAAATGACTCTTTGGCCAATTACATTATCAATACGGCAACTTATGAGGTTAAGTTGATGACGGAAAATTCACAATTTAGGAAATTGGAAATAGGATGGGAGGTTGAAAGTTGGGATGGAATGATTTTGCTACGCAAAAAACAATAAATACCAAGTGATCAATCAGTTGAGATTGAAATTTAAATTTGTCAAAGATAATAAGCAGTTGAAAATTAGCAGTAACCTACATCGCTGTAATCATCCCAAAACAAGTCTTGTGGCTGCTCAATAATTTGGCCATTTGACTGCGATGGAGCTTTTACTTTATCTTCTTTACTGTTTGCTTTCTTTGCATTTTGAAGCGGTTTTTCTTCACGCTCCTTCGTCCGGATTAGTTCTATAAACTTCTTCATGGGTATAACTATGGTTTTTCGGCAGTTCACATGAATTTTCTTTCACTATGAGTGCCTGAGTATCAGTATAACTAGCCAACATTGTTTTTGTTACGGATGTTCGAAAAAAAGAGGGTTTTTTCCGATATTCTTTCTAAAGAAAAATTATCAAATTAGCTTTACTTTGTCCACTAGAAAGGACTCGCAATTTGCAACAATTAATTTTTAAAGTCAAGTTCCGAACAATTAATTGACGTTCAGTTGTTAACGAAATGGAATTAAGGCAATATTCGGAGTTCCAAAACCTTACAAAAAAACAAAAAAATGAACTTGGCCCTTATAGCTCATGATGGAAAAAAGCCTGAAATGGTAGCGTTTGTGCTCCAAAACAAGGCGATGCTGATGGATGCGACACTCTTTGCAACAGGCACGACAGGTGGACATATCGAAAAAGGAGGAATTGACGTAGAGCGATTGTTGTCTGGCCCCAGAGGTGGTGATGCCCAAATAGCAGCGATGGTTGCAGAAGGAAAACTTGATGCTGTCATTTTTTTTAGGGACCCACTTGACAAGCATCCGCATGAACCAGATGTTCAAATGCTGATGCGTCTTTGCGACGTCTATAATGTCCCCCTTGCCACCAATCCAGCTGCGGCAAATATGATGCTGGCAGGTCTTAAAGCGTTTGCAAAAGCCAAATAACATTGCTCAACGTAGAAAATCGCCAAGATTCCAAGTACAAATTTTTAGATAAATAAGGAGTTTGCTACCTTGTTGATAAATTCACCTTAAGATATGACTAAATCAAATTTTGCCCTAACATTGGTAGCTATCCTAATAAGCTCCACCTCCATGTTTTCACAAAATTGTGAAGGCAAAATTGTTGAAGACAAGATAGTTGGTGGCACGCAATTGATTAAAACAGCCTCTGAGGTCATCATTGTCCGAGGGACCTACTCCTACAGTGTCGATTTTCGCAACGAAAATAATGGCCTCTTCGCCAGGGTTTACTCAAAAGGTGGCGAGATTTTCAACCAGAACGACGAGCTGATTTTCATGGATGATAAAAACATACGCCGCAGTTTCAGGTTTGTCGAAATGGGGGAAATGTCAAAAGACGGCGGCACACCTACCCACCAGAACACACTGGCACTTGACCTTGCCTCTATGGAATGGCTTTCCACCACCGTAGTAACCACGGTAGTTATCAAAAATAACGTAAAAAACCAGTATCTTAAGTTCACTGTCAACACAAACCGGCAAGCGGAATTTCAGAACGTAGCAAGGTGTTTTTTCCAAAAATTGGACAAGGCCATGGTGAAAGATGTCCCCTTAGTGGGGAACGAACGCCAACTTGGTGACAATGACCCTATAAGCCGTACCAATGGTGATCCAATTTCCAAAACACCTGGCAACATTAAAAAGGTAGCAGACATCAGCCAATTGAATGACGACGAACTTTCTGACCTCTACGATGAACTGAGGCGAACCAAAGAAAGAATCAGGCAGGAAATAGCTGCCGAAAACGACCGTTTGGAAAAGTACAAAACACAAATACAACAAGAGATTGCAAGTGCAAGAGAATTGGCGCAAGCCGAAAAGACAAAATATGCACAAGAAGTACTTGAAGCCCGAAGGCGTTCTCAAGAAGAAATTTCAAATTCTCAAGCTGAAAGCGCCGCAAACGTAATCTCGACCAAGGAAAAAGCTTCCACAGAAGTAGAAAAAATCAACGCTTCCGTAGGCGGAGCCCGACAACGGGCAAATGAAGAAATTCAGAAAGCAAAAATGGAATCAGCTGAACAGGTGGCTGCTGCAAGGGCCGCCGCCGCTGAGGAAATTCGAAAAAACAAAGAAGCCATGGAAATGGCAAAACTACAGTACGCTGATGAGATTTCTTCAGCTAGGGAAACCTCCTCTTCTGAAATGGAGCGCATTCGAATGGAAAGTGCCAAAGAAGTGGAAAAGGCACGAACACTAGCAAAAGTGGAACGGGAGCGCACTACGGAAGAAGTAGTTGGAACTAAGCGGAGTGCCTCAGATGAAATCTTGAAAGCAAAAGAGGAAGCAGCA
>JAHEAS010000095.1:0-423 GCA_024642645.1 Saprospirales bacterium
GTAAAAGATAGTGCCTGCGGAATTTGGAGTGTAGCGCCTTGCGCTGCCACCTACTTTAATGTATTCCAGGAAGCTAGGATTGAAGGTGTATTCTCCTTGCACGTGAGTCAGTGCCGATTTGTCATAAAAACGAGTTCCTTGTTCTTCAAAATTCGATTTGGCAGTGGTCAAACGCTTGAACTCCTCGTTGAATCGGTCGGTGCCCGGTTCATAAAATGGAAGCGAACTACCCGTTCCACTTGAGTTTGCCGCTACCTCTGCCATGTTGTGCCACATCGTCAACGAATCAGAATATTGCAATAGCCAGGCAGCTGCAGCTTCATAGTCGTATGGCTGTACCACACCATTTATGATTTCAAGTTTTGGGTAACCCAATTCGTTAATCTTTGGGTCAATGTTGCTCCGCCAAAACGTGACATAATC
>JAHEAS010000095.1:433-8960 GCA_024642645.1 Saprospirales bacterium
TCCTTTGACCATTCTATGTTTGACTTTGCATTTGACTGTAGCTTAAGTGCTGTAAAATATGGATCGTAGGAATTTCCAGCATCGTCTTTTGTGTAATAGGCCCGCAGGAAGTATTTGTCAGTTTTCCGAATCTCAGCTTTTGACTGAAAAAAGCGTATGTCTTTAAGCGAGAAGCGGTTGTCACCTTGGTATACTGTTGTCCCTTGGCTATAGCTCGAACCAACGATAATTTCAGGCGATGCATCAGCCAAATTCGGATTTAACCGATAATGCAGAACGGCATTGGTCTTGAGGTTTCGAGTATCATAATTAACTAGGTCAGCCTCACGGTATCCAGATCGATGCCATTGTCCCATAGCTTTAGGGTCCAGCCAAGGGCTAGCCTTGCGCCGGTCCATGTTGCCACTATATTCGTCACCATAAATATTCACAGCATCGAAGCCACCAGGGTTTCCGACTCCGGTATTTGTGTCGTAAACTGGATCATAATTGTCGGCCTCCCAGTCGTCGGCTCTCAGGTAAGAGATGTTTATTTTATAACCAAAAACATCCTTGCCATTCTTGTTTTGAAAAGCATCTGCCCAGCGAACGGCTGTTTCCAGCATGTTCCTTTCTCCCGCCTTCACCATTGCCGAAAGTCCTTGGTGGAAAAATGGGCTTTTGGTGGTCATGCTGATGACGCCATTGAAGGCATTAGGGCCGTAAAATGCCGAACTGGCACCTTGCACCATGTCAACTTTCATAACGTCGAGTTCGGAAGCGCCTAAGAAATTTCCAAGCGAAAAATTGAGGCCGGGGGCCTGGTTATCCACTCCATCAATCAATTGAAGGGAACGCACAGGGCTGGTACTGTTGAACCCACGGGTATTGATGATTTTGAAGCCTATGCTGGCAGCTGTCAGGTCAACACCCTTCAACGAGCCTAATCCGTCATAAAAATTATCAGATGGGGTCTCTTTTATTGCCAACAAGTCCATCGACTCCACCGTCAACGGCGAAGCTTTCTGTTTATCCGAAATACGCTGGCCAACTACCTCTACCGTGGAGGTGGTAATGGCTACCTCATCTAGTTTAATGTTTAACCTTTTGGTTTCGTCCGTAATTTCGATAACCTGGTCATCGTAGCCTGTGTAAGAAATGGTTACCCTCACAGGAAGTGTGCCCTTGATTTTCAACTCAAAACTACCGTCGAAATCTGTCACGGTGCCCTCCCCGGTTTCGGCGTAGTAGATACTGGCGCCAATCAACGCCTCTCCGGTGTTGGCATCTTTAACTTCTCCTTTTATGACGCTTTGTGAAAACAAAGAAATACTAACAAAAAGGAAGGCTAGTGAAATTAAGTTTCGTGTAATGTTTATCATACCAAACAGTTTGAGCACAATTGTTAGTGTCACAGTAAATAACTGACGCCAAAATAGCTATTTTTTAAGAATCGCTGTGTTTCATCTTATCTTATGTAAATCACAACGAAGATAGTAAACCACCTCACATTAGAATGTAATCCGTACGACAGGTCACAAATGAATTTTTAGGGTAACGTTTGGGAGCGCTGTACTAGAGAATAGTGAGTACCGCGATGCCTAGTCCAGCGCTGATGGCCATCAGTTTTTGCCAAGAAATGAAATGGTGGCTTTGGCTGTCCATTTCGAACAAAATCACCGTTGAGATGTGAAGCAATGAACCGATAACGAAGGCGATTATTTTCACCTGCACCACTTCCGGAAGTGTAAACATACCAGCTAGCCATGCGCCAAACGGTGACATGGCTGAGAACAAAAACAGGCAGAGCCAAATCCAAGGCCGACTTAACTTGCTGATTATCAGCAGAAAAACAAGTGCGAATGCTGCTGGGATATGGTGGAGGATGATGCCGTAAAGCAGGTGGTTTTGGGTGTGCGAATGCCCGCCGTGCTGTACCTCGTGCATTTCACCATAATAGCTCAACGGAATGCCTTCCACAAATGCATGCACGCAAAGTCCGAACATCACCGAGAATACAAACCCTGCGGAGAGGTGGTGTGGCGCATGAATATGGCCGTGTTCAACACCTGCCGAAAGCTGTTCTAAAAGTATCTGCACGAAAAAACCCAACAAGACAAACAACCCAGCTTGGCTGTCCCCACTGCCAAATGCCCAAGGCATCAGGTGCAGAACAGCGATGCCCAATATGTAGGCTCCACTGAACGACAGCACGATTTGGAGCAAGCCCTTCCGTTCCTTTGGAAAAAGGAACCCGGCTCCGCCACCTAAAAAGACGCTGCCAAACAATAGTATGTATTCCCAAAAGTGCATTGATAATTTTACGTAAAAGATTGATTTTTAGCTGGTTATGCGCTCTCGGCCATTAAGTCAATAGGCAAATGTTTTGACAAAAGGAAGATGCCCCAACCAACTAGTACCCCGAGCAATGCCCCAGTTGCCACATCAAGCGGATAATGCACGCCTACGTAAACTTGTGCAAATGAAATTGAACCTGCCCAAAGTATCAAAGGTATTTTTATCCAGCGGAAAATTTTGCCCAAAATCAACAACAGAAAAGTGGCGATGGCAAAATGGTTAGTAGCATGAGAAGAAGGAAAACTAAATCCATTACCACAAGGTACCAGTAGGTGCATATCCTTGCTAGGCTCCAAAACTTTGCAGGGGCGAAGTCGCTGCATATTCTTTTTTAGCAAATGACTGCTGGTGCTGTCAGCAATGCCAACGGTGAGCACTAGGCCAAGGAGGATATAGAGCCCTTTTTGCTTGAAGTTGATGAGTAAAAAGCTTGCGATGAATACGTAAAGTGGCACCCAAATGTATTTATCACGGAGCAAGGGCATCAGCCAATCGAAAAACCTATTTTGGCAACCTGAGTTGACCAAATGGAAAAGGGTTTCGTCGAATTGAAGCAAATCGGTCATCTCCAGCCTAAGTTGTGGTGTGACTAATCGGTCGTTTCCACAGGGCCTTTCTTGCCATCCTTCCCGTAAACCTGCTCGGTAATATCCTTAGAAATTGCCGATTTGGTCAGGCGGATATAGGATTTAGAGCCAACTTCAAGGGTCACGATTTCTCCATCAATTTTGTTGATTCGGCCAAGAATGCCGCTGGCAGTGACCACATCCATTCCTTTCTCGAGGCTACTGGCAAAAGTGTTCTGTTCTTTCTGACGCTTAGTTTGTGGCCGGATGATGAAAAGCCAAAAAACCAGAATGATGGCAGCGAAAAACAGCATTTGAATCATACCGGCATTGCCCCCCGGTGCTTGCAGAAAAATAAGTGTTTGCATTTTAATGAACTTGATTAGTGTTGGATGCTATTGAATATTATTGATTTGTTCGTCTTTTCCTTATTTGATGAACGCTCAGCGTTTGTGAACGATTCCCCTCACAAAAACTTTTGTAACGGAAGGGTAGGTGTTGGCCGTGATGATAACGGGCTTTTCCTGAAATTCTGTTTTACCCTTGGTATTGAATTCTACCTTAATCACACCACTTTCGCCGGGTGCTATCATTTTCTTTGGCCAGTCTGGAATTGTGCAGCCGCAGGTGGAATGAGCGTTTTGAATGACGAGCGGTATTTTGCCGTTGTTTTTGAACACGAACTCGTGTTTGACAACCGCACCTTCATCCACTTCCCCAAACTCAAAAATTGGTTGCTCAAAATCCATCATCGCCACGTTGGTTGAGTCCACTTTGCCATTTGCACTGACCGGGCTTCTAATAATAGAACTAATTTTTCCTTCGGTTTGTATTGTTTCCACGCTTTTTCCAGGTGCACTGCTTTCAGTTTGGCAGGCTAAGAATGTTACCACCATCGCAGATGAGGCAAGGATGAAGTTTTTGCTCATAATTTTTTTCATAGCTAAATTGAATAAGTGGGCAAATGTACGGCTAACCCTATCAATCGACCAACAGAAAACACCAAACTTAGTCTTGGCCACCTAAATTTGCATCCGCCAGCCAAATGGAGGGCGTTGTTTTATAACCATTTTTCCATGCGTATTTTCATCACTGGCTTCATGGGGGCAGGAAAAAGCTATTTAGGGAAGTTGCTTGCCGAGCGGCTTGGCTTCACATTCATTGACCTTGACAAGCTTGTTGAAACTAGCTTGGCATTGCCTATTTCAGATATTTTCCAAGAACTTGGCGAACCTGCTTTTCGACAAATCGAGGCGGAACGCCTCCGAAGCCTTGCCAATAGGACTGAAATCGTGGTGGCAACAGGAGGTGGTACGCCCTGTTATCTTGAGAACATGGCATGGATGAATGAGAATGGCATCACTATTCACCTTGATGCTTCTGTTTCGCTACTGGCCCAACGATTAACTTCGGGAAAGAAGCAACGACCATTGATAGCTAACCTGGGTGATGAAGAATTGGTCGATTATATCGGGACGAAACTTGCTGAAAGATCGGTGTTTTATAAGAAAAGCCACCTTCAGTTTACGGTGCTGGAAGCTGGTACAAATGGAGTGGAAGTGCTTGCGGCTTATCTTCGTAGGTTTTTAACATGAAAAAATTTACTCCTTGATTCCGATTTTATGAATCACAGAATTCAAGGAATATATTGATTGTTTGTTATTTTATTACGTATTATCCTGAATTAATATAAGGCTTGATGGTGCTATATTCATTTAATAAAAAAAGATGGCGGCATGATTTTTTTTTAAAAATTGACTTTCAAATAAGTCGGTTTTAAGTGTCACACAAAAAAAGAGCAAATGGTCTAAACCCCAGTCATTCTGGCATGTTTGAAGCCTTTAATTTAAAATTTGGTAACATTTTTGTACTACTTAATACGTCCTGCTGAACATAACCTTTCACAAAAAAGAATACAGGCTAAAGGACAATGCCTGAAATAATTCTCCAACTTCTATCCTCGCAAAAAATAGGCAAGCGAGTCAATATATTCAACAACTTCATTGGGATGGTAAAGGTGCTTTATTGGTGACTTAATAAGTTGCCTGGAAGGCTTTCCTTGACATAATAAAATGGCATCTCAGGATGCCTCCTCATATTTCTATTGGCTGAGGCCAGTAGATTGAGTTAAAGATGCATAACCCGGAAGTTGTTCGTTGCGAGTTGCGTCTGGTCGTATGTTGCCCCCTTCGCCCCCTGGCAACTACCCCTGGTTGTCGAGTCCCCCCCCGACAAGCATTCGGCCTGCAATTTTCAACAACAACTTTCTTTTTTATCTCCAAAAAACTGCATCAGCTCAATGAAATCTTACCAGAATAAAACTGAATTTGAAACCTAAATACATGTATTAACCCCATGCCGCATTTTGTTTTTGCGGAAGCTTACGAACTTACCTTAAGCCTTTTTTCATTTTTCAGCAAGGTGTTTATACACCTTGCTTTTTCATTTTAATACAGGTTCAATCGCCCGGATTTTCCAGTTGCGAACCTCCGTTTTGGTGAGTTTGTTTTTTGCTACCCATCCATCCATTT
Source organism: Saprospirales bacterium (assembly GCA_024642645.1). Classification (GTDB taxonomy): domain Bacteria; phylum Bacteroidota; class Bacteroidia; order Chitinophagales; family Saprospiraceae; genus UBA6168. Next base: position 5,868 of record JAHEAS010000095.1, read on the forward strand.
CTTTACTGGCCTCAGCTGCAGTATTGTAGATTTCACCTGCATAAACTAGGAAGCCTTTTTTCTCCTCCGTAAAACAAGATTTGAGTAATGCAGCAGCGTAAATGCCCTTGCCACGTATGGCCTGAACAGTGACCGTTGCTACCTTATAATCATTAAGTTCGCCGACTTCAACAATGAATTTCTTACCGTCAAAATTGTAAAAACGAGAGCAGTCGTAAACGATTTCACCCCCACCTTTGGACGTAAGTTCATCCCCACCTGCCGATCTAAGGCCACTATCGGCGACAGCTGATTCGGCTGGTACCGGCGTAGTTTCCTTGGCATTTTGTAGCGTCCAAAATGATTCGTTCGTTCTGCTCTTTTTACGCTTGGGCATGGATGAAGAGTCAGGGAGATAGGCCGTTGGTTCTCCGAGGGTATTCGATTTTGATTTCGCTATTTTATCCGTAAATTCCTGTTTATCAACAAGTTGAAAATCAGGGTTTTCAAGTTCTTTTGTAAAGATGATGGCCAACAATGCCATGCTGCCAATGAGCATCGCTACTTGGGTACGGGTGCTTTTCCGGTGGCGCAACACCGTTTTGTCCTTTTTACCGAACCCTAAAAGGCTCGGAAACAGTTCAATCTTGCCTTTTTTATCCAGTTCCTTTACCTGTTTCTGAGATAAAAAATCTACACTTTGACGCCTGCCAGCAAAGATGTCGTGCCGACTCGGTGTAATGATAATTTTCGGGTCAAGGTTTTTATCGACCGTCAGAAGGCCAATGCCGTTGAACACGCATTGGCTCTTGAGTTCCCGTAGGTGTTTATCGTTTTTATCTTCAAACACATCGGTACCTAGCGCTACCCACTGTTCATCTGCAAAGTATTTCTTGAACTGCTCAACCGCGTAGATATAGCGGTAACGGCGGAAGTTCCGGGCAATAAGGTAAAATAGACTAAGCACCAAGGCTCCGACCATTACCAATAGTGCAATGCGCTCGCCCAGCTTAGTGTTGTCTAGTGCATGGAAGTGGTTTTGGTAGTTGAAAAAAGCCAGCAGTACCATTCCAAAACCTGTAACGGCCAACCCATCCCAAAGCAAGATGCGATTGTCAGACCTGAAGAGTACCTCGTCCTTGGAAGCTTTTGAGGTAGCTTCAAAAGTTGCCGTGAAGGGTTTTCCATCCGGTTTTTTGAACGAATAAAACCCGTCGGCGACGATACCGCCTACGCCCTCCAAATCGTACTTGGCAACCACGGGCTGGTCTTCGTACCGAAGCCGGAATTTGTAGTAGTGCCTAAAAAAGCGGAGGGCTACTTTTTTGATGATATTCTCGGTAAGTTGTTGTTCTTCCAATTTTGGTTACTGATTTATTGAAACGAGTGCAAAGTTCCACATTTCAAAGATTATTTTTTAAACTTATGCAAGACATAGCCAATTATTTTTGGATAAAAAATTGAAAATCAGGCTTTTGCATACATAATCAGGCCAATTCAGACCACATTTTTCACCTGTTCCAGCTGCTTCCAAATCTGGATGGCTTCCATAGCCTCCCTGACGTCATGTACCCGAAGCAAACGAGCGCCCTGCTGCAAGGCGACCATGTGAAGCGCCGTTGTGCCATTTAGAGCAGCGGCTGGTGGCACATTCAGCACCCGGCAAATCATGGATTTGCGGGAGATGCCCACCAAAATTGGCAAATCTGTCATTCTGAAAACGTGCAAGTTGTTCAACAGTTGGTAGTTGTGCTCCACCGTTTTGCCAAATCCAAAACCGGGGTCAATTATGATGTCCTTCACACCTAACGCTCTTAATTGACCCATTTTTTCGATGAAAAAATGAAGCACTTCCTTGGTTACGTCTTCATAGGTTGGTGCCTTTTGCATGTTGGCTGGCTCGCCTTGCATGTGCATTATGACATAGGGCACGCCAAGTTTTGCAATCGTCTCAAACATGTTCTCCTCAAAACGTCCGGCATAAATATCGTTGACAATGCTGGCTCCGGCTTTGACGCTTTCAACAGCTACTTTTGACCGAAAAGTATCTACCGAAATGACCGCTTCTGGGAATTCACGATGGATAGCATTTAGGGCTGGCAACACCCGCTTAAGTTCTTCTTCCTCAGAAATCAAGATTGCCCCTGGTTTGCTTGACATACCCCCGACGTCAATAATGGTAGCTCCTTCGTTCAGCATCTTCTCGACCTGACGGAGCATCGCTGATTCGGTCGAGTATTGGCCACCGTCAAAGAATGAATCAGATGTGAGATTGAGGATGCCCATGACGATGGGGTAGGAGAGGTCGAGCAATCGGCCCCGGCAGTTGATGGTTTGTTTTTCGAAAATCATAGTAAAAATTGCGCAGCAACCCAAAACGGCGAGTAGCTGAAACGATGCAAGTTCATACCTTCGGCCATATTTTCACGCCAATTTTAGCAAAATGAAAGAAATCTACGTCAAATACACCCAATTTAACCTTTGGGCAAACCGTCGCATAGTGGAGTCATTTGCGCCGCTGTCAACCAAGGAGATGGAAACACCTATCGTGAGCAGCTTCCCCTCGGTTCGATTGACTTTTCTTCACATCTGGGACGCTGAGTCCCTGTGGTTGGAGCGGCTTAAAGGCAATTCACCTACCGCTTTTCCGAGCAAGTCCTTTGTGGGTGACAATACCGTAGTTTTCGGAAATTTACTGAGAGTGTCGGAAGATTTTAGGTCGTTTGTGGAGACACAACCCGGTGATTATTTTGAAAAAACACTTGAGTTTACAACCCTCTCGTATGGCCCACAAACCCAACGGACTTTCGAAATGATTCACCATTGCATGAACCACTCGACCTTCCACCGAGGACAGCTCATCACGTTGGGAAGGCAGCTGGGCATTCAGCAGTTTCCACCGACTGACTATGCATTTTTTCTGAGGGAACTTGGGTAAAAAAAGGCCATGCGCTAAGACATGGCCGCTAACTAACCTTCATTCTAATGTTGATTCAATTTTACAGAATCAATTTCGAAAACAATGCTCCCGAAAAACGAGTTGGGCTTTCTATTTGCTGCTTTGGGGTTACTTTCGGGGCAACAACCGTCGGAAAACGGACAAATAACATTTAA
>JAHEAS010000096.1 GCA_024642645.1 Saprospirales bacterium
ACCGTCAACAACAACAAACAAGAAAAGTACACCAGCCTCGTGAACAACGGTTATTTCGAACCCATGGTCCGTAATATCCTGCAACACAACAATGGCAATGGCACTTTCAGCGATATTGGCTGCCTCGCCGATGTTTTCAGAACGGACTGGAGTTGGAGCGGGCTATTTGCCGACATTGACAACGATGGATTGAAAGACCTTTTTGTAACCAACGGTTATCGCAGGGAAATCACCAATTCCGATTTCATCAACTTTGATTTTGCAGAAATAAAAAACCAGCCCCTTGACAAACAGTTCAAGGACGTACACGATTTCCTTGACCTAATCCCTATTTACAAAATCCGGAACTTCTACTACCAGAACAAAGGGAATTGGAAGTTTGAAAACATGGGTGGGAAATGGGTGACTGCAGAACCTTCTTGGTCTAATGGAGCGGCCTATGCCGACCTCGATGCTGACGGCGACCTCGACTACATAGTGAATAATATTGATGACCCTGCTTTTGTGTTTGAGAACCAAGCCCGACAAAAATTGGATGGCAATTACCTCCAGTGCAAGCTGGTGGGCAGTTCACAAAACACCATGGGTATCGGTGCCACTGTATCTATTTACTACGGTGACCAGCAGCAATACGCCATGTTGAGCCCTAACAGGGGCATTTTTTCCGCAGTGGAAGACCTCCTGCATTTTGGACTTGGAAAAGTTCAAAAAATAGACCGGGTATTGGTTCGTTGGCCAGATGGCAAAGCCCAAACCTTAACCAATGTCCCTGTCAATCAGCGACTTACGTTAAACTATTCGGATGCCAATGAAACGGCCCAACCCAAAGGTTGGTATAATGGCCCTACCCTGCTCAAGAACGAAACGCAGGCTGCTGCCTTGGATTTCAAGCAGGAAGAAAATCCGTTTTCTGACTTTGAATCCTATTTCCTACAACCCTGGAAGGTTAGTGAGTTTGGCCCTTTAATGGCCACCGCTGACGTGAATGGGGATGGATTGACAGACTTTTATGTTGGCAACGCCTTTAACAAACCCGGCGGCTTGTATGTGCAAAACAAGGATGGCAAATTTTCGCTCATTTCTAAAGAAGTTTGGGAACAGGACAAACAATACGAAGACCATGGAGCCCTGTTCTTTGACGTTGACCTTGACGGCGACCTAGACCTTTACGTCGTAAGCGGGGGCGTGGAAGCTGTTTTTAGTGATACCTCAAAACTAAACGGCGTGTCCCCGTGGGCACATCGACTCTATATCAACGAAGGCAACAACAAGTTCTTCGGTATTGGCGGCACGACTGGCGTTGGTAAGGCTATCCCCAAAATGCAAGACATCGCACTGCGTGTGGTTCCATTCGACTATGACGCTGATGGCGACCTAGACCTGTTCATCGGTGGACGGGTTTCACCCGGCAACTATCCGGTAACGCCGCACAGTTATGTGCTACGCAATGACCTCCGAGCCTTTGTGGACGTGACGAAAGAGGTAGCACCAGAATTTGAGAAATTGGGCATGATCACCGACCTTGCTTGGGCGAACCTTGACAGTGACCCTGCGATGGAGTTGGTTGTTATCGGAGAATTCATGCCTTTGACAGTTTTTAAAGTAGCTGGCGGCAAGCTCAAAAAAATGGATGGCGCAGCACTTGGTTTTGATAAATCAAACGGCCTTTGGAACCGCCTTCAACTCGCCGACCTCGACAAAGATGGAGACCTCGACATCGTCACAGGGAATTTTGGGCAAAACTCCCGCTACGCAGCAACGGAAAAGGAGCCCATCACTTTTTTTGCGAAAGATTTCGACAGCAACGGCAGCATCGACCCCGTCTTGACCTTTTATGAAGATGGCAAGCTTTACCCCCTCGTGCAAAAAGACGTGCTGATAAAACAAATGCCTGGGCTGAAAAAGCGATTCATTTACGCCAAGGATTATGCGGTGGCCACGATTTCAGACATTTTCCCTCAAAAAGACCTTGATGCCAGTCTAACGCTCAAGGCGTATATGTTACAAACTTGTTGGTGGGAGAATCAGGGCGGAAAGTTCGTGCGACATGATTTCCCGATACAGGCTCAGATATCACCCGTATTTGGCATCGTTATCTATGATTTCAACAACGATGGAAACCTAGATGTACTCATGGCTGGCAATAAATACGGCATGGAGGTGGAAACTAACCGTTGCGATTCAGGTAATGGCATATTTCTGGCCGGCGATGGCAAGGGTAATTTCAATTGGGTAGATAATACTAAATCGGGCTTTTGGGCTATTAAAGAAGTAAGGGATATGGCTTTACTTCAAGCCCCAAATAATAAGGTGAAATTAATTATTTCGAACAATAATGACAAGCTTCAAGTATATGGCAATTAAACTAGCTTGATTTAAATATAATGAGGAATTGAAAAATGAAATTATACTTAGAGCCTATCCGAAAACCCCCTATGGCCACAAAAAGCGCCTTTAATGAACCTGACTTTGTATTTTTTTGAAGCCATAGCGCTGCTGTGCCTTCAAAAAAATCCTTCGCCAGAACCATAAAATGCATCTTTTTCTGACTCAGACGAGGTTTTCGGATAGGCTCTTAAAATCAATTACTGCAAAGTTAATTACCTAAACTAATTTCACAAACATACTTATTGTTTCAAAATTTCATTAACTATTAAAACTATACCTATTAACAATGAAGCGTTTTATAATTCCAATAATTGCACTTTTTTTCATCTTAAATGCCTGCACTAAAACTAATAATGCGGGAGGAGATAAAAATACTGTTCAGCTTACTGAAGCTGAAAAAATAAGTGCCATTGATACCTTAGCGGCGAAACTAGATGCACAGTGGAAGCCTGGGCCTAACCTCCGCAAGGCATATTTTAATGAGCGTGATTCTGTTGAGTTTCTCCTAGTGAATAACGAGCCAGAAAGGATCTCTTCTATATTCACCACCGACACGACAGTAATATGGGTTACTCTCCACCAAATAAATAATGACATTAAACTTGTACGATACCGTGAATGGAGCGCAACTCCGAAGCAGCGTGTAAAAGAAGCAATAAGCTATTTAGAAAATGGCAAAATCTTCTTTTCAAAAGAAAGGTTCAAATACCTTGAAGAAGGTGAACCTTGGGCTTCATTTAGGTTTGCTACTTTTGTCGAAAATGCCCGCACTCCTGAAGAAATGACCGCTGAATATATGCCCTTCTGGGATGCCACTAAAAAGGCTATAGATTTAAAGTTAGCACCAGAGAAATGATCACTATTTTATAGTGTTTATAGATAGTCGTATTTAAAGTTAATACGGAGTTTCAGAGGTGACACTTTTCAAAAAAAGTGTCACCTCTCTGATAACCATTAATTCCCAATGCGTTCATCTATAAATGAAGCACTATAAGCTATCAGAAAACATGTTTGTTGTCCACTTGCTTGAACAGATATCCAACAAGCGTAAATATTGTTCAAAGGTTAATTCTGTTTTCATTTTACTTTCACCAATAATCAGTTGCAAATATTCCAATCATGAATAATGTACGACCCGCTTGTTTATCCGTTCAATTTCGATTTCTTCCAATTATCTGCACTTTACTGCTGCTCCAAGCCTGCTCTGATGAAAAAAACACTAACAACAATTCAGGCAAGCTCGAAGTAGAACCGACGCTCACAGCCACCACCCCATTGTTGGCCCTACTGACACCTGCAGAAACTGGCGTTGATTTCCAGAACCTCATCATCGAGGACGAGGATGACAATTTCACGACCAATTTCTACAAGTACACGGGCGGTGGTGTCGCCGTGGCCGACATAAACAACGATGGGTTACAGGATATCTACTTCATCAATACAAACGGGAAGGAGGCCCTTTACCTCAACCAAGGGGACATGAAATTCAAGAACATTGCAGAGACAGCTGGGGTAAGTTCGGAGGAAGGTGTTGAAACGGCCGTAACGGCAGTGGACATCAATGCGGATGGTTGGATGGATTTTTACGTGTGCCGAGCTGGCGTCAAGAACAATGATGCAAGGCGAAATAGGCTCTACGTAAATAATGGAGACCTGACGTTCACAGAACGGGCAAAAGAGTTTGGAATTGACGACATCAGCCCAAGTACCGGAGCGAATTTCTTTGATTCCGACAATGATGGTGACCTTGACTTGTACCTGCTTACTTATCCCACTTCGACCATCATCCCCAACGTCACCGAATCCACCCTTGCCGCCGACGGCAAAACACGCATCCCCAATGTCAAGCCACATGGCCCTTTGGACACACACCGCTTCTATCGGAATGACAACGGCAAATACGTTGACATTTCCAAAGAGGCGGGAGTACAAACTTACCACTGGGGGCTAAGTTTGCTGGTATCAGATTTTAATCACGATGGCTGGCAGGATGTTTTTGTCGGCGTTGACTTTGTACAGCCCGACATTCTATTCATCAACAACAAAAACGGCACTTTCACCAACCACCTTGACGACTATTTCCAGCATACCTCAAGGAATACCATGGGGTCGGATTTGGTGGATTTTGATAACGACGGCCAGCTAGATTTGCTAGCAACCGACATGCTCCCTACTGACAACAAACACCGGAAAACCTCAGCCTCCACACCGGAACTTGGTATTTATATTTCCACCGTCCAGAATGGCTACCCTGAACAGGTTGCCCGCAACGTGCTCCAACGCAACAACGGCAACGGCACATTTTCAGACATCGGATGCTTAGCGGGCATTTACAAAACCCACTGGTCATGGAGTAGCCTCCTGTTTGACATGGACAATGACGGGTTTCGGGACATGTTTATCACCAATGGCTACATGCGTGAAATCAACAACCGTGATTTCTTCAACTTTCAAGCCACCGAAATTCAGAATAAATACAAAGGGGTTTGGACCAAAGAGGCCTCCAAAGACCTGTATAAGATAGCCGACCAGCTTCCATCCTTGAAAAGCAGGAATTTTTGTTACCAAAACAAGGGCGATTGGACGTTCCCAGACAAAGGTGGTGAATGGATGACCATCCCCGCTTCTTGGTCGTGCGGGGCGGTCTGGGCAGACCTCGACAACGACGGCGACCTTGACATGGTAATCAACAATATTAATGACCCCGCTTTCATCTATCAGAACCTCGCTCGTGACCAAAACAAAGGCAATTACCTACAGGTTAAAGTCCAGGGAAGTGCCCTAAACCCGCAGGCTACCGGTGCATCAGCCGCCATTTACTACGGTGACAAGGTTCAGTACCTTGAACTGAATCCCGTCCGTGGCATATTTTCATCAGTAGAAAACCTGCTGCATTTTGGCCTAGGTCAAACCCAGACCGTGGACAAAATGGTGGTGCGCTGGCCCGATGGCAAGACCCAAACCCTGACGAACGTCACTACCAACCAACGCCTGACGCTCAAATATGAGGATGCCAGTGGCTACACCGCTTACATCGGCCCAGAGCCGCCAAAGCCACAGTATTTTGAAGAAAAAAATGTTGGCTTAGATTGGGTTCACGAAGAAAATGACTTCAATGACTTCACGAATTGGCTGCTAAACCCCTGGTCAGAAACAGACCTCGGACCCATCATCGCTGTCGGTGATGTAAACGCAGATGGACTTGACGATTTTTTTGTCGGTGGTGCGTTCGACAAACCAGCTGCCTTGTTCGTGCAGAAACCAAATGGGCAGTTCCAACGAACCAACAAACAGCTATTTGAGACTGAAAAAGTCTATGAAGACCACGGAGCAATTTTTTTGGATGCCAATGGCAATGGCAAACTAGATTTGTTAGTGGTGAGCGGAGGCATGGAAACCGACAAATCATTGGCTTGGCAAAACCGCCTTTATATCAATGAGGATGGCAAAGGCAATTTCGTAAAATCCCCCAACCAAATGCCTCAAAGCAAGGATGTCGGGTTCCGGGTGGCCTCCTATGATTACGACGGCGACGGCGATATCGACCTTTTTATCGGTGGCCGAGTGAGGCAAGGCAAATGGCCGCTTACCCCGCACAGCCTTGTATACCAAAACAACATAGGTAGCTTTTCCGACGTCACGGAAGAGGTCGCACCCGATTTTGACCTTTGCGGCATGGTGACCGACCTTGTATGGTCAAATATTGATGCTGACCCTCAACCAGAACTCATCGTCGTGGGAGAATGGATGCCCGTTTCCATTTTTAAGTTGGTGAACAAGAAATTGGTAAACGTAACCGCCCAGTTTGGACTTGAAAAATCGAACGGCCTGTGGTTCAGGGCCGCAGTTGCTGACCTTGACGGCGATGGCGATAACGATATCGTGACGGGTAATTTGGGATTGAACACCAGGTTGGTCGCTTCGCCTGAATTGCCGCTGCGGTGTTATGCAAAGGATTTTGACAAAAATGGCCAAGTTGACCCACTGATGGCCTATGCAGAAGGCGGCAAAGTTTACCCGATGGTTCAAAAAGAAGTGTTGTACAAACAAATCCCGCAGTTGAAGAAAAAATTCATCTATGGGGAGATTTACGGCGATGCTACAATTGACATGGTTTACCCACAAAAAGAGTTGGATGAAGGACTGAGTTTAATGGCAAACACCCTCGAAACCTGTTGGTGGGAAAACCAAGGCGGCAAATTCGTGCAGCGAAAACTGCCCAATCCAGCACAAACATCGCCAGTACAAGGTATCCTCGTGGATGATTTTACTGGTGATGGCTTCGTTGACATTTTAATGGCTGGAAACAAATATGGCCTCGAAATAGAAACCAACCGCAGCGATGCCAGCAATGGCGTCTTATTGCGTGGCGACGGCAAAGGCAATTTTACTTTTGTGCAAAACACCGCCTCCGGTTTTTGGGCCTCCAAAGAAGTACGGGATTTGGCGTTGTTACGTGGACCCGGCGGAAAAACGAAGATTTTGGTGACAAACAACAACGCAGCACCACAGGTTTTTGCGAGGAAATAAGCGCTTGTACTGAGTTCGGAGTTTAATTAACTCAAGTTGCGTTTGAGCTGGTTGATGGAGTTTATGAGGTTGATAAGGGTTGATTTTACCCCCAAGCTGCTAAATATCAACCCTTATCAACCAGCATCCGCAACTTAGGTTAATTAAACTCCGAACTCAATTAAGGAATCGACCGCAGCACCGTGAACCGGAGCAGCGTTTCGAGCGCAAGTAAAAACAGCGCCAACCATACAAATCGATAAAACTCCTCGCTGTACCGCTTCACGCTCGTTACCTCAATTTCAGTCTTTTCCAGTCGGTCAATTTCGTCGTAAATATTCTCCAAACTGCGGGCCGTGGTAGCCCGGAAATACTTGCCCCCGGTCATGTCGGAGATTTGCTTCAGCAGCTCTTCGTCAATCTCCACCCTCGCCATGCCCATCACATAGCTGCCATCACTTCGACGGCTAATTGGTGACACGGCCGTGCCCTCTTTCCCAACGCCAATCGTGTAAACCTTCACCTCAAACTCCTTTGCAATCTCCGCCGCAGTTAGCGGCTTCACATACCCAGCATTGTTCACTCCATCCGTCAGCAAAATGACAACCTTGCTCTTGCCGGGGCTATCTTTGATGCGGTTCACCGCCGTGGCAAGGCCCATGCCGATGGCCGTTCCGTCCTCTAAAATACCGCAGCGAAGCCCTTCAATGAAGTCGGTGAGTACCCGGTGGTCGGTGGTAAGCGGGCACTGCGTGAAGGCCTCACCGGAGAACACCGCCAGCCCGATGCGGTCGTACTGACGTTTGTCCACAAACTCCACGGCCACCCGTTTGCTCACTTCCAGTCGGTCGGGGTTGAAATCCTGCGCCAACATGCTGCTCGATAGGTCAATCACCAAGAAAATATCAATTCCTTCGGCCTTGATGGTCTCTTCTTTTAGCGTCAATTGGGGCCGGGCCATGGCCGCTACCAGTGCCACAAATACCAACGCCCGCAACACGGGCAGTAGTTTTTGAAAATCGGTCTTCCACGACTTCAGTCCGGCTACTGCTTCCAGTGTTGGCATTTTCACCGTCGCTTCTTGGGCTTTTCCACGCCTATTGCGCAGCCAAACCAACAGTGGGAGCAGTAGCAGAAGCAGGAAAAACCACGGATGTTGGAAGGATAGGTTACTGAACATTTTTCGTTTGAGTTATGTCCGCCACAAGTGCAACTGGTTTAGTTTCAAGGATAAATGCCCTCGCAACCTCCATCGCCCGCTCATGGAACTCGGCGGTCGGTTCTGCCTTTGCAAACTTCACGAGGTCAGCAGTTTGCAGCACGTCACCCAGCTTTTGCGACAGCGACAAATCGAAATCCCGCCTGCGTAGCTGTTCCAAAATCTCGTCAGTTGTTTGCTCCAGCGCCTGAATCCCATAGCGGTTTTCGAGGTACTCCCGCACGATGTAAGTAAGGGCGCTGTGGAAGCCTTTCACCTGCCCGTTTTGCCACATTTGCTGTTGCGCCAGCGAATCCAATTGTTGCAGCGCCAATTCGTGCGGCAGCAATTGCACCACTGGCTCGGACGGTGGTGGCGCCGTTTTTTTGCGCTTGCGCAAAACAAGCACCAATACCACAGCCAGCACCAGCGCTGTAACGCCCACAATGTACCAGATAAAATCTTGCAATTTCACCGGCTCCTTCAAAATGGGCTTGATGTCGGCCAGCGTCGTGTCCACCTGTGGTAGGCTGATTTGGATGGGGATGTCCCTTGTAAAAAACGTGTCCATCTTTCCGCCAAGCTTGTAGGCCACCGGGATGGCGGGCATCCGATGATAGCCGGAGTCCCAAGCGATGAAAAGCAAGTTCTTTTGAAGCCGGAGTTGGTCGCCGGAGGTACCCAGTGTGTCCCATTTGCTTTCTGCCAGCACCTCAAAAACCGAGTCGGCGGAAATAACCTTGAGGTTCAGTGGTTGTAACTCGGCATCTTTTGGAGCACTCAACGCTATCCGAAGCCGCATCTGGTCACCAACG
>JAHEAS010000793.1 GCA_024642645.1 Saprospirales bacterium
TGCGGCGTTTCCGGCGCATGTGAAATTTTCCATTCCCGAAGGCAAAAGCTGCAAGTACCTGATGATGAACGGCTGCGAGTGCGAACCCTTCCTCACCTGCGACCACCGGGTGATGGTCGAGTACGCCGACGACCTGATTGACGGCTGCGAAATCCTGCAACGCTTCGTGCCTGCCGAAAAAGTGTACATCGCCGTGGAAGCGAACAAGCCCGACGCCATCCTCATCCTGCGGGAGGCAGCGAAGAAGAGCAAACTGGACATCGAGGTGGTCGGGCTGGAGGTGAAATACCCGCAGGGGGCGGAAAAGATGATGATTTCGGCCATCCTCGGCGAGGAAGTCCCGGCGGGCAAGCTGCCGCTCGACGTCGGCACGATGGTCTCCAACGTGGGAACGATTGTGGCGGTGTCGCAATATTTCCGCAAGGGCTTGCCGCTGATTGAGCGGGTCGTCACGGTGTCCGGCACGGCGGTGAAGCGCCCGGCCAACGTGCTCGTGCCCATCGGTACGCCCATGCGGCAGGTGGTGGACTACTGCGGCGGCATCACGCACCCCTCGCCCCGGATGCTGCTCGGCGGCCCGATGATGGGCGGCGTGCAGAAAAACCTTGACGTGCCGGTGGTGAAAGGCACTTCCGGCATCCTCATCCTGACCGACAACGAGGTGCAGGACATCAACACGCTGAACTGCATCCGCTGCGGCCGTTGCCTCGACGCCTGTCCGCTGTTCCTCAACCCTGCCCGCATGGGGGCACTGGCTAAAAAAGGACTGTGGGAGGAAATGGAGGAGTACAATGTGCTGGACTGTTTCGAGTGCGGCTCCTGCTCGTTCGTCTGCCCATCGGGGATACCGCTGGTGCAGAGTTTTCGGGTGGGGAAGGCGATGATTCGGGAGAAAAAAGCAAGAGAAAAAAATCAAGATGCTTGAACCAAAAAAAATAACCATCTCCACCTCCCCCTTCCTGCATCATCAGGATACCACTCCGAAAATCATGTGGGAAGTGGTGTACACGCTGGTGCCGGTGTTCCTGGCGGCGTTTTACTACTTCGGGCTGAGCGCCCTGCTGGTGAGCGTGGCGGCCATTGCCGGATGCCTGGCGACGGAGTGGTATTTCGATAAAAATGCCCAGCGGGGCGCCTCGCTGCGGGACGGCAGTGCGATGATTACTGGCATGCTGCTGGCGCTGACACTGCCGCCGGGATTCCCGCTGTGGATGGCCTTCCTCGGCGGGGTGGTGGCGATTGGCATGGGCAAAATCATCTGGGGCGGACTTGGGCAGAACATTTTCAACCCGGCGCTGCTCGGACGGGCGTTTTTGCAGTCAGCATTTCCGTCAGCCATTACCACCTGGGAGGCACCGGATGGACAATACCTGGTGGCACGGGGCACGAACTTCGCCCTGCCGTTCTTTCAAGGTCAGCACGTGGATGCTGTGGCTATGGCGACGCCTTTGGCACAAATGAAATTCAGCCACCAGGCGACCCCTGTGATGGATTTGTTTTTGGGCAATACGAGTGGTTCGTTGGGGGAGACTTGCGGCGTCATACTTCTTCTCGCCGGGCTGTATTTGGCCTGGCGGAAAATCATCAACTGGCGCATCCCGGTCGGGATTCTGCTGACGGTCGCAGTGTTCTCCGGGACGCTGTATCTGATTGATAGTCAAAAATTTGCATCACCGCTATTTATGGCGTTTGCGGGTGGGTTAATGCTTGGTGCTGTGTATATGGCGACCGATTTGGTCTCCTCTCCAATGACCCAAAAAGGCATCTGGATTTACAGCATCGGCATCGGCTTGCTGGTCGTGCTGATAAGGGTCTGGGGCGGTCTGCCGGAAGGGGTGATGTACGCCATCTTGCTGATGAATGCGGCGACGCCGTTGATAAATCGGTTTACGAGGAGGAGGGTGTTTGGGTATAAATCTGGGAATTAGGGAATTAGGGAATTGGGGAATTGGGCGGGACAACGTAGGCCTCCAATTCCCTAATTCCCCAATTCCAAAAACATACGACTATGAGTAACGAAGAACGGGGCATTGAAACCCTCGAAGTTTGGAAGATGGCTATGCAACTGGGGGAGATTGTTTACACCATCGTGAAGCGTTGGGAGTATTTTGACAAACGAGGTTTGGGGGCTCAATGGACGGACTCGACGGATTCTATTGCCAACAATGTTGCCGAAGGTTACGGCCGATATTTTTATGGGGAGAACCGCAATTTCTGCTTTTACGCCAGAGGCTCATTGTACGAATCAAAAACCCAATGCATGAAAGCCTATAGCCGAAAATTGGTAACGAATGAAGAGTACGCAGATTTGAAAGCCAGGTACGAAGCACTGGGAAAGAAACTGAACAATTACATCAATTATATCGAAGAAGAGGCAAAGAAAAATCCCAAACGAAACAAGCCTTAATTCCAATTTGCCAATTACCCACGC